>NZ_JAKIVI010000003.1:0-259403 GCF_023614015.1 Acinetobacter sp. ACZLY 512 | reverse complement strand
TACGCGCGCTTTACGCCCAGTAAATCCGATTAACGCTTGCACCCTCTGTATTACCGCGGCTGCTGGCACAGAGTTAGCCGGTGCTTATTCTGCGAGTAACGTCCACTCATCTTGGGTATTAACCAAAAGAGCCTCCTCCTCGCTTAAAGTGCTTTACAACCATAAGGCCTTCTTCACACACGCGGCATGGCTGGATCAGGGTTCCCCCCATTGTCCAATATTCCCCACTGCTGCCTCCCGTAGGAGTCTGGGCCGTGTCTCAGTCCCAGTGTGGCGGATCATCCTCTCAGACCCGCTACAGATCGTCGCCTTGGTAGGCCTTTACCCCACCAACTAGCTAATCCGACTTAGGCTCATCTATTAGCGCAAGGTCACAAGTGATCCCCTGCTTTCTCCCGTAGGACGTATGCGGTATTAGCATCCCTTTCGAGATGTTGTCCCCCACTAATAGGCAGATTCCTAAGCATTACTCACCCGTCCGCCGCTAAGTGATAGTGCAAGCACCATCACTCCGCTCGACTTGCATGTGTTAAGCCTGCCGCCAGCGTTCAATCTGAGCCATGATCAAACTCTTCAGTTAAAATCATTTTGCACCTTATTTATAGACAAGGTGCCAATTCTGGCTCATCAATTTTCTGACTTAAATTTCGCTCAAATAAACTTCGAGTAATTTAAACCAATCAATTAATGATAATATATATCGATTAATCAACCAGTAAAAATCCACACAAGTTGTTCTTCTATTCTCTTAATGATCTTCTCGATGATTCGTCATCATCAAGCTAGGTCGGCTATGTTACTCTAAATCTCTTCAAAGTCAACAGGTAATTTCGATATTTTTAAAACTTTATCTCCAAACCCATAACCCAACCAATCAAGCCAAGTTACTGTTTTTCAACAAGTTTCTATCTGCATCACCGCCGATGGATGTGCATTCTACACTATTTCTCACCCCTTGCAAGCTTGTTTTTATAAAAAAATAAACAAATGTTTACTTATTAACCCATTTGCTTCAATATTTTAAACGAGCAGCTATTTTTTATTCGAATTTTTCGATAAAATAGACAAAATTCACATTTTTAAAGATAATCATGAAATGTATCACAAAGTGATATCAAAGTTCTTTTTACTTACACTTCTATGCTTATCAATGGAAGTGTCTTTTGCTTCGCCTGTTCAAAATTTCTATACATTAACTTTATCAATTATGAGTTATAGCAAACTCTCCACAGGAAGCAATACCACACTGTGCGTAATTGATAACCCAGCAGCAGCAGGAATTTTCCAGACACAGATTAAACAATCTACTTATGGATACAAAGTCCAATCTATTCCTGCAGCTAGTTTTGTTAAGACGCAATGTCAGGCCGTTTATTTTTCAAGTCAAACACCTACGCAGCAAGAAGCATTAATCAATAGTTATCCATCCCACTCATTACTGTCTTTTAGTGCCAATAATATTGATTGTGAAATTGGAAGTATTTTTTGTTTATATCAGCAAAAAGGGAAATCTACTTTTAAAGTTAATTTAGATACGCTCAGTCGCTCTCAAATTCGTATAGATCCCCGCGTTTTACTTTTAGCCAAAAATGCGGAGTAAGTTATGATTTCTCGGCTGTATAAGTCCAACTCATTGCATAGCGTATTCCGCAGATCTCAAGCAACGATTTTTGCGATTACCTTAATTATCTGTTGTTTTACCTTTGTATCAATTTCTACCTTTACAATGGAAACATATACCAAACAGAATTTAAATATTTTGAGTCTAGCTGTCAGTGAGCGTATACAACCTGCGGTGGTTTTTCGGGATCAACAAACAATTTCGCAAATTTTAAATGAATATACCTCACAGCACTCTATCCGAAGCATTGAGGTTTTCGACAATCAAAATATTCAATTAGCCAATAGCACCAAGAGCAAAGCTTACTATTCCAGATTACAAGTTTTACTTGATCATGTTTTTCTAAAAGACCCCGTAAAACTTAAAATTTTTCATAATAACCAGCAAGTCGGACAACTGATCATCTACGGAAGTTCAGAGCGTATTTTACAATTTATTGTTACTATTTTAATTGGATTGGCAGTGGTCATGTTATTTATGATTATTGCATTGTGGTGGTCAACCAACTCCACCTATCGCTATATCATGCAATCAATGCAACCACTGACTCAAACCGCACAAATTGTTAGCGATCAAAAGGCATACAACCTTCGCTTTCCAAAAAATAATATTAAAGAATTTCAAGATCTAAATGATGTGTTTAATCAACTTTTACATGAGATTCAAACTTGGCACACACATCTTCAAGATGAAAATCATCAATTGTCTTTTGAAGCCAAGCATGATCATCTTACCGCATTGCCGAATCGCAGTTATTTTTATAGTCAACTGTTACATTTGTTTGAGCAACCGAGCTTACGCTCAAATTCGGCTTTAATTTTTATCGATAATAATCAGTTCAAGCGAATTAACGATCAATACGGTCATCCGGCAGGCGATGCAGTTTTAATCGAAATGGCCCAGCGTTTAAAATCACGTATTCGTCAGCATGATTTTATTGCGCGTTTGGGTGGTGATGAATTCGCCATACTTTTAGAATCTGTGCATCAACGTGATCATCTGATTACGATTGCCGAACACTTATTAGAAAGCTGCAAAAAACCGCTCAGTTTTAATGAGCATCAGATTTATTTCAGTTTCAGTATTGGTATTGCTTTTTCCCAGTTTGCCTCGACTCCCGAGGAACTGATCACACAAGCCGATCAGGCCATGTATAAAGCAAAACATCTCCATCATCATTGGTGTATCCACACCCCCTAACCGATAGGCCCCTTATTATGTTTAGTCATCCGTTTAAGATATCGATTTTAGCTGCCATTTGTCTTGTACTTTCCGGTTGTCTAAGCTTCGGGCCGCTAAAGTACAAGCAAGTTCAACTTTTGAAAAAGGAAGGTTTTGTACAAACTGAGGAAGGCTGGACACTTGGCCTACCTGAACGTTTACTCTTTGATTTTGACAAGTCTGAAGTCAATCCGAACCATCGAAATGAATTGGTGCGATTGAGCAATCAACTCAATAAGTATGGGTTACACAAACTTAAAGTGGTGGGATACACAGATAATATTGGCAATCCAGACTATAACATCAAGCTCTCGCAAGCACGTGCTCAGAGCGTAGCCACTATTTTTGTTGAGCAAGGTTTTGTGCGTAGCAATATTCAAACTATTGGTCGTGGTGCTTCTCAACCGTTATTACCTAACACCACCGAAGCAAATCGTGCAGCCAATCGACGCGTAGCGATTATTATTGTGCCGTAATCGAATTGTTCATAAGTTAATACAAAGTTAAATACCGCTTTGTATTAACTTTATAAAATGATAAAAACAACAGACGTAAAAAAACCGCAATAAAGCGGATTTTTTATTTACATCTTTAATTTTTTAAAGATGGTCGGAGCAGTAGGATTCGAACCTACGACCCCCTGGTCCCAAACCAGGTGCACTACCAGGCTGTGCTATGCTCCGAAATTGGGGTGAATGACGGGATTCGAACCCGCGACAACTGGAATCACAATCCAGGGCTCTACCAACTGAGCTACATCCACCACTACTGTGGGTTCTACATTACCAAGCTAATCTACCAAATGGCGCGCCTGACAGGATTCGAACCTGTGACCATCCGCTTAGAAGGCGGATGCTCTATCCAACTGAGCTACAGGCGCATGACCGATGATAAAAAAATATCATGCGATACTTCCGCCGATTAATTGGTCGGAGCAGTAGGATTCGAACCTACGACCCCCTGGTCCCAAACCAGGTGCACTACCAGGCTGTGCTATGCTCCGTCTTCTCAGCTTTTACTGTATCGCACATCGTGCGGTACGGTGTGCATTCTAGGCGGGACGCTCAACCACGTCAACACCTAGAATTAAAAAAAGTTAAAAAACGTTATCAAATGTATATTTAACAAGCATTTTAGCGTTTTAGTGATGTACTAAAGCTCAACATTCGATCTAAAGGAAGTTTGGCACGTTCGGCAAGTTGTGAATCGACATGAATTTCTTGATCAGCATGCTGTAACACATGCAAAATCCCATCTAGCTCGTTCATTGCCATCCATGGGCAATGTGCACATGAACGACAGGTTGCTCCCTCACCCGCAGTCGGTGCTTCCACCAGAATTTTATCTGGCACAGCTTGCTGCATCTTGTAAAAAATTCCGCGATCCGTCGCCACAATCAAACGTTGATTAGGTAAAGTCTGGGCCGCCTTAATCAATTGAGATGTACTGCCTACTGCATCGGCAATATCAACCACTGACTCGGGTGATTCAGGATGTACAAGCACCGCAGCATCTGGATAGAGCGCTTTCATATTGGCGATGCCACGGGCACGAAACTCTTCATGCACAATGCAAGCGCCATCCCAAAGCAACATATCGGCACCCGTTTTTTTCTGGATATAACGACCAAGATGCTGATCGGGTGCCCAAATAATTTTTTCACCTAGACTGTCGAGATGCTCAATGATTTCAACAGCACAACTCGATGTTACCACCCAGTCTGCACGAGCTTTCACCGCGGCTGACGTATTGGCATAGACCACTACGGTATGATCTGGATGCTGATCGCAAAACGCAGTAAATTCATCGACAGGACAGCCTAGATCCAACGAACAGGTGGCTTCAAGCGTCGGCATCAGAATAGTTTTCTCAGGCGACAGAATCTTGGCGGTTTCTCCCATAAACTTGACACCTGCCACGACCAAAGTTGTGGCTTCGTGGTCACGGCCAAAACGCGCCATTTCAAGTGAATCTGACACGCACCCGCCTGTAGCCTCTGCCAATTCCTGAACATCTGGATCGCAATAATAGTGTGCCACCAGAACAGCATTGCGTTTTTTGAGTTCTTCCTTGATTTGAGCGAACTTAGCCTGTTTAACTTCTGGACTTAAGTGGTGATCCTTTGGCTCACCTAAACGATCTAAATGCGCTTGCACGATTACTTTTGCATCATTTGCAATTAAAGTCGCATCATTCATAAAACGTCTTCTCTATTCTCTGGCTAGCATTTTGCGAGCGCTAAACGTTAAGGTAACTCAGTATTGAGGCAGATGAGCTACTCAAAAAATTGATGTAAAAAAACCTCACGAATGAGGTTCTTTTATCGATCTGAATTAAGATCGATAATCCGCATTAATCTTGACGTAATCATACGATAGATCGCAGGTATATACAGTATCTTTTGCAGTGCCACGACCCAAATCTACGCGAATGGTCATTTCAGCTTGCGCCATGACGCGCGCGCCCTGCTCCTCGGTATAATCTGCCGCAGCACCTCCGTCACGACAAATCTGAACATCATCCAGCCAGACTTGTACTTTGCTAGAATCGAGTGCCGGAACACCCGCCTTACCAATGGCCATTACTATTCGTCCCCAGTTTGGATCGGATGCAAACATGGCCGTTTTGATTAATGGTGAATGCGCAATACTATAGGCGACATCGCAGCATTCCTGAGTATTTTTTCCACCCTCAACGGCAACAGTAATGAATTTGGTTGCCCCTTCGCCATCACGCACAATTAATTGTGCCAAACGGTTCATAACGCGCTGCAATACCTCAAGAAGCGTAGCATAACGAGGATCATGTTCGTTGCTAATTGTTTCACCCCCGGCTTGTGCAGTTGCTACAAAGATACATGAATCGTTAGTTGATGTGTCACCATCGATGGTAATTCGGTTAAATGACTGCTCGACCGTGGTTTTAAGCAACTGTTCCGTCATGGCTTGACTGATTGGCGCATCTGTTGCAACAAAGCCCAACATGGTCGCCATATTCGGACGAATCATTCCCGCCCCTTTGCTGATACCAGTCATGGTGTATAACACGCCATCTAGTTCGAATTGCTCGGAGGCACCTTTTGGCGTGGTGTCTGTGGTCATGATCCCGTAAGCAGCATCAGTCCATGCATGATCGTTTAAGTCAGTCAGTGCCGGTTGAATACCTGCGAGCAAACGCTCGATTGGGAGTTGCTCACCAATCACGCCAGTTGAAAAGGGTAAAATCTGATTCGGTTGTACGTGTGCAAGCTCTGCCAGTTTTTCACAGGTTTTTTGTGCGTTTAACAAACCTATGTCACCCGTAGCGGCATTGGCATTGCCCGTAT
Source organism: Acinetobacter sp. ACZLY 512 (assembly GCF_023614015.1). Classification (NCBI taxonomy): domain Bacteria; kingdom Pseudomonadati; phylum Pseudomonadota; class Gammaproteobacteria; order Moraxellales; family Moraxellaceae; genus Acinetobacter; species Acinetobacter sp. ACZLY 512. The sequence continues at coordinate 253,236 of NZ_JAKIVI010000003.1, read as the reverse complement.
TGATAATTAAGTAACGTGTCGCATTTTCTGTTAAATGTTGTTTTGATACTTGTACGGGCGCTGCGGCAAATGCACTTTGGGTAAATACGCCTGCAACACTTGAACCCTCTACAAATTCAAAAATGACCAAGTCTCGTCGATTTGGATAACGCACATATGCCTCAGTTGAACCAATTTTCACCCCTTTCACCACATGCATGTGCGGCATTGTTACGTCACCAACAGCCATTTTGAAATCCCACTGTGTTTGTTATCGGAAAAAGAAAAGCTTAGAGCAATTAATCAGAAAAATCGAGCATTGTGCGATTTGATTTTTTAGATGACTGGATATTAAAAAAGCCAGCATGCAGGCTGGCTTTTTTTCATAAAATACTTAGTTGGTTGCTGGCTGTGTATTGGTTGCCAACAACGCTTGTTTGGCTTTTTCTTGACTGGTAACAGACAATGCAGGGTTTGATGCCACAATACGGTTTGCATTGGCAGAATTGACTGCTGCAATGGCCGCAGTTTTAAGCACAATCGGACGATTCCCGGTGTTGCCTAAAGTATAACGAATACCCGTACGCGGACTGATCACTGTGGTGCTGTCATTTTGCACCATCACTTGTGCAGTTGTTGGGCCTTGTGCAGCCTGTACTTTATCGACTGTTGTTGTTTGTGTATTCGATTGAGCAATCGCAAAGCCTGGAACTGCCAATGCGACAAGTGCAATTTTTTGTATTAGCTTTTTCATTGTCTAACCAAGTTTTAAGTCAAGATGTGCAAGTAAATACCATTTAATCTCTGAAACTGCAAATGATATTCACACCTTGCAACAACTCGTAAAAAAAGCAGAACATTTCTGTTCTGCTTTTAATTTAATAAGCATTCATCACAATTTAAAGACGACCGTGGCACTGCTTATACTTCAAGCCAGAACCGCATGGACACGGTGCATTTCGACTGGCTGGCGGCACAACATTTTGCTCAGCAGGAGCTTGCTCTTCAATTTCATGCGGTGTAACAGTTCCTGTCAGACCATCGACTTCGTCGTGTTCAAACGACAAACGCATTGCATCGGCCTGTTGCTGTTGCTGCGCTTCAAGCTCTGCCAACTCTTCAGGTGTCGGAATATGAACACGAGATAGATCAGTCACTACATCCGACTTGATTATACCAAGCATGTTTACAAACAGATTAAACGCTTCTTTTTTGTATTCCTGCTCAGGATTTTTCTGGGCATAGCCACGCAAGTGAATACCTTGACGTAGATAATCCATTGCTGCCAGATGATCTTTCCAGTGACGATCAAGTGAATTCAGCATAAAGTGACGCTCAAGCATTGCTGCGGATTCATCACCCATTTGCTCGCGACGTGCTCTGTAACGCGCCAGTACTTCGTCGGTAATACGCTGCACCAGTGCCTCTTCATCGAGTCGGCGATCTTCGTCTAACCACTGTTGAACAGGAAGCTCAATCCCCAGATCGACGCGCAAGGCATTTTCCAGACCTTCAATATCCCATTGATCATGGATCGACTCTGGTGGAATGAAGTTTCCAATCAGACCCGCCATCACATCATGATGCATGAGTTCAATCGCATCCTGAAGTGTATGCTCTGCCAAAACGTCATCACGTTGCGAGTAAATGATTTTACGTTGCTCGTTATTGACATCATCGTATTTCAGCAAGTTTTTACGAATATCGAAGTTACGTGCTTCTACTTTACGCTGTGCATTTTCGATAGAACGGCTCACCATTTTATGTTCGATGGCTTCGTCTTCTTTCAGACCCATCGCACGCATCATGCCAACCACGCGATCGCCTGCGAAAATCCGCATCAAGTCATCTTCAAGTGAAAGATAGAAGCGCGATACACCTGGGTCACCCTGACGACCAGCACGGCCACGCAACTGGTTATCAATACGACGTGATTCATGTCGCTCTGAACCCACAATGTGTAAGCCGCCGGCATTAAGTACGATTTCGTGATCACGTTCCCATTCTGCTTTCAGACGAGCTTCGTCTTCTGCAGTCGGATTTTCGATTTTAGCCAGTTTTGCTTTCCAGTTACCGCCCAAGATAATATCGGTACCACGGCCTGCCATGTTGGTGGCAATCGTAACAGAGTCAGGACTTCCGGCCTGTGCAATAATATCGGCTTCACGTTCGTGCTGTTTCGCGTTTAAAACCTCGTGACGAATACCTGCTTGAGTAAGCTTGTGCGACAGCACTTCACTGGCCTCAATGGTTGCAGTACCCACCAAAATAGGCGCACGCGTTTCCTGAATGGCTCTGATTTCATTCACAATCGCATCGTATTTACCGTTACGATTCAAATAAATCAGGTCATTCATGTCTTTACGAACCATCGGACGATGCGTCGGAATAATCACGACATCTAATCCGTAGATTTCTTTCATTTCAGCGGCTTCGGTATCCGCTGTACCGGTCATACCTGAAAGCTTTTTGTATAAACGGAAGTAGTTCTGGAAAGTTGTGGTGGCGAGCGTTTGGTTTTCTGGTTGAATTTCCAAACCTTCTTTGGCTTCAACCGCCTGATGTAAACCTTCAGACCAGCGACGACCCGGCATGGTACGTCCGGTATGCTCATCGACAATAATCACTTCACCGTTATGAATGATGTAGTGCACATCGCGGTGATAAAGAAAATGCGCACGAATTGCAGCGGTTACATGATGAACCAGATTAAGATTGGTTGCAGAATACAAACTTTCGCCTTCGGCGAGTAGCCCCATCTGAATCAATTCTTGCTCAACAGTTTCAAAACCCACTTCGGTCATTTCAACCGAACGTTGCTTTTCATCAATCCAGAAGTGTCCACCATCAGCCACTTTCTCTTCTTTTTGTGGCTGTAGTTTAGGTGGAATATGATTGATTGCCGCATACAACTGTGAAGAATCTTCACTTTGACCTGAAATAATCAACGGTGTTCGTGCTTCATCAATCAAGATCGAGTCGACTTCATCGATAATGGCATAGTTCAGACCGCGCTGCTTTTTCTCTTGCAACGAGAACACCATATTGTCTCGTAAGTAGTCGAAGCCGAACTCGTTGTTGGTCCCGTAAGTGATATCGGCGTGATACGCTTCTGCTTTCTCGGTTGGAGATTGCATTGAGTAAATGGTGCCAATACTGAGGCCTAAAAACTCAAATAATGGACGGTTCAACTCAGCGTCACGCTGCGCCAAATAATCATTGACGGTAATGACATGTACGCCCTGACCACTTAACGCGTTTAAATAACACGCCAAGGTGCCCATGAGCGTTTTACCTTCACCGGTACGCATTTCGGCGATTTTACCTTCATGTAAGGTAATCCCCCCGATGAGCTGAACATCGTAGTGGCGCATTCCCATCACGCGTTTTGCAGCTTCGCGACATACGGCAAAGGCTTCGGGTAAAAGTTTATCTAAACTCTCACCGTTTTGATAACGTTGTTTGAATTCTGGAGTTTTTGCAGATAAGTCTGCATCGCTTAAAGCGGATATCGTCGGCTCGAGCGCATTGATTTGATCGACAATTTTACGCATGCGTTTGAGTTCGCGCTCATTTTTTGTACCGAAGATACCTCCGATCAGACTTACCAACATGAATGAAACTCTCTAAAAACTTGCTTATCAGATGAATAAATTTTTTCTCACTCGTTATTATGGAGCCAGAAATTTGAAGTACAAGGGGTTTAAACAAATCCTCTTAAAAAAAACTCCAGCACAACAGAAAGTTGAAAAATCAGACAGTTGCATCAACCCCAACAATTTGAGTTTTTAGCTGGCCAAGAATTTTTAGATATTTTATTTATTTCAAATACTTAATTTTTAATATATACAAAATATTTATAAGAACATACAAAAACCTTCTTTTTATTTGCAAAAGATTTAGCGCATATTAAAAACCTGCAACGCAATAACAACATATAAACGAGGTTGACTAAGATGACGTTACGTTTAGGCGATACAGCCCCTAATTTTGAACAGGAATCGAGCGAAGGTCAGATTAACTTTTATGACTACTTGGGTGATCACTGGGGTATTTTATTTTCACATCCGGCCGATTACACCCCTGTTTGTACCACCGAACTGGGATACACCGCCAAACTCAAAGATGAATTTGAAAAACGCAACGTAAAAGCGATTGCCTTGTCGGTCGATGATGTTGAGTCACATCATGGCTGGATTAAAGACATCAATGAAACCCAAAACACAACGGTTAACTTTCCGATTATTGCAGATAAAGACCGCCAGGTATCGGAGTTGTATGGTTTTATTCATCCTAATGCCAGCGAAACTGCAACTGTACGTTCATTGGTGATTATTGATCCGAATAAAAAAGTTCGACTGATCATTACCTATCCGGCATCGACCGGACGCAACTTTCATGAAGTGTTGCGTGTCATCGATTCCTTGCAACTGACCGACAACTATAAAGTGGCCACACCTGCAAACTGGCAACAAGGCGAAGATGTGGTGATTGTGCCGTCAATCAAAGATGAAGCTGAACTCAAAGAGCGCTTTCCGAAAGGTTATAAAGCCGTTAAGCCGTACCTGCGCCTCACTCCACAGCCCGACAAAGACTAATCATTCGCACTAAAATGCCCGTTGAAATCACGGGCATTTTTATTTTGATTCAAGATATTCTCTCTTGGATCGCCCCATATTTTGCGGTATAAAAGTTCAAGGTTCTCTTGATTTATTCCGCCATGATCTATCAGATTCATCACTTGCACTGTGGCACGATGTGTCCGGTATGCGCACCTCTTGTCGGTCAATCGGGATGGCGAGCACATATCATTTGTCATTGCTTGTTGCTCGAAACAGATCAGGGATTGGTACTTATCGATACCGGTTTAGGCATTCAGGATTATCTTCATCCCAAGCAGCGGATTGGGTCTTTCTTGTTAGATATTGGTCAAATCGAACTCAATTTTGAATACAGTGCTATTCAGCAAATCCAAAAATTGGGATTTAGTGCCAAAGACGTCCGACATATTTTTGTTACGCATTTAGATTTTGATCATGCGGGAGGAATATCAGATTTTCCTGAAGCAACTGTGCATGTACTGGCGTCTGAATTTAACGCCACACAGTCATTTAATTTAAAAAACCGTCTACGATACAAAACCGCTCAGTTTAAAAAGCATCGTTACTGGAACTTTGTAGAACATACGCAGGGTGAACCTTGGTTTAATTTTGAGAAGGTTCAGGCTGCCCCACAGTTTAACGACGAGATTTTAATGATTCCTCTTCTGGGACACTCCGCTGGTCATTGTGGGATTGCCATTAAACACTATCAGCGCGGCTGGACACTTTTTTGTGGTGATGCCTATTTTTCTCATCAACAGCTTAAACCAGACTATAAACAAAAAGGACTGGCGCTTTTTGAGCGTGTACTGGCGTATGACAACAAGAATCGACTACATAATTTGGCGCGCTTACAGCATATGGCACAGCATGAGCCTGAGATCGAGCTCATTTGTGCACATGATGTGGTTGAGTTTGAACGCTATCAAAATCTAGCGTTACCTTCAATATGATAAAAAATGGGCTCTATACAATGACTTGAGCCCATAAAATACATTTTCTAATTAACTTCTTTGCATTTCTTGCGCTTGAAGCTTAAGCTGCTTTTCTTCCATTTCTTCCACAGGAAGACTCAAAATACTTTTCTCACCTTCACTATGCGCCACCAGAGTAGCCCCAATCGCATCTCCCCACATATTTACAGATGTACGGAACATATCCAAAATTCGATCTGTTACTAAAATAAGGCCAATCGCTTCAGCTGGTAAGCCAACCATCGTTAAGATTAAGGTAATTGCAACCAAGGAGGCAGCAGGCACAGCAGCCACACCAATCGAGGTCAAAACCGCAGCGATAACAATAAAAAACTGTGTCGTCAACGACAGGTGCATACCATAAGCTTGCGCAATAAAAATAACGGCCACACACTCGTATAAAGCAGTTCCGTTCATATTTACTGTTGCACCCAATGGCATCATAAAACTGGTTACGCGCTTTGAAATTCCAGCACGATTATGCGCACATTCCATATTAATCGGCAAAGTTGCTGCTGAACTTGCTGAAGAAAAAGCAGTGAGCAATGCAGGAAACATAGCTTGTAATAAGCGAACTGGTGATCGTCGTGTTAAGATTTTAACTGCAAGTGTACTGACCACAAATGCATGAACAAATAGCGCCACCACAACAGTTAAGAAAAACCATGCTAATGGCTGCATAGCATCAAAACCAGTCCGTGTCACAATCGCAGCAATCAAACCGAATACGCCAATTGGAGCAAAGCTAATGATGAGCATGGTAATTTTCATAATGACATCATAACTGGCATTTACAACATCTTTGAGTGTTTCTGCTGCTTTTCCGTTCGTTTTATTTAGAAAAAAACCACAGAGCAAAGCAAATACAATCAAACCTAATAGCTGATTATCTCCAGCAGCTTGTACTAAATTAGCGGGGAAGAATTGCAGGAGAATTTGTCCAAAATCTCCAATTGAACGGCCTTCTACACGCTGCAATACATCCGTGGTACTAGCGGCTAAGCCCAACATTTCTTTGGCAGGTACACCATTGATAATGCCCGGCATGAAGATATTAGCAGCAGCAAGCCCAATAAAAACTGCCACAGTACAACTTACTAAATAAAAAGAGGTTGTTTTAAAACCCAACCTACCAATATGATCATCGTTTCCAACACTAATCATACCATTCACCACTGCGAGCATAATCAATGGTATAACCACCATTTTTAGTGCATTTAAGAAGATATCACCTAAAAGAGTGTAAAGTCCTAAAACAGGAATACCAAATAATCGTCCGTCCACATTGGTTAGAAAACCAAAAACTGCCCCCAATATCATCGCCATAAAAATGAGATGATGTAATTTAAGTTTCTTCATAACTATTAACTCAACGCATTTGAACCCTGCTCTTAAATCGAAAATTTCGATCTATTTCGCTTTATTGAACAATAATTACATGAAGATTGAATTTTAAAAACAATGTTTATTAAATTAACCTTAAAAAAAATAGATTTAACACACAAAAGCTTATTTTTTAGTCAAAAAAAGACCAACACACAATATGTTGGTCTTTTTTATAAAAACATTATGGTTGAAAGAAGAATAATTGCTGTCCAATTCAACGGTTGAGTTGATGATTAACGTTGATCTAAAGGAACCCAGTCGATCACCCAAGCAGATTTCATGTTCAAACTTGGATCTGTCACAATTTTCTTACGCGCTGCATCGGCCGCATCACGATCTTTCGATGGTCCGACCATAATCCGAATCCCTTTAGATGTTGGGCTCGTCGTGACTTTATAACCTTTTGCACGCAGCTTTGACACCACTGCATCTGCATTGGCCTGATTGGCTGCCAGTGCTACCTGCACCATCCAGTTTTTATCTCCATGCTCCAGCAATTCACGTGCTTTCTCTGCTTCGGCTTTTTTCTTGGCATCTTCTTTCTTGGCGTCGTCTTCTTTACGCTTTTTATCTTCCTGTGCTTTTTTCTCAGCTTCGGCTTTGCGTTTAGCCTCTGATGCTTTTTTCTCAGCATCAAGCTGACGCTGTTTTTCGTCCGCGGCTTTTTTATCGGCATCGGCTTTACGCTTGGCTTCTTGCTCTTTCTTGAGCTGATCGGCTTTTTTTTGCGCGTCAGCTGCTAAACGTTGCTGCTCAAGTGTTTTTTTTTCTGCCTCACGCTTTTGTGTGTCTACATTGGCTGTAGATTTAGTGCTTTGAGCGGTATTTTTCTTTTCTTCGACTACTTCAGGCGGAATATTGTCAGAACTTTGCTGAGCAGCTTGGCGACGTGCATTGATGGCAGCATATTCCTCTGCGGCCTTACGCGCGGCATCGGCCTCGGCCTGTTGCTGCATGGCTAAAAATTCAGCTGCACGTGCTTCTTGCTCGGCAACTGATTTCTCCCGCGCACGACGTTGCTGTTCAAGTAATTTCTTCTCTGTTTCAACATCAACTGTCATGGACTGCAATTGTACGGGCGCAGTTGAATTGGCATCTTTTGTGGTTTGTTCCACTTTTTGCTGTTGTTCTTCAACGTGTGTCTGATGTATTTCTTCTTTGCCTTTGAGTAGCAACGCAGCCAACAATACCCCACCACCCAATAAAACAACGCCACCCATCCAACGCTGTTTGCTGTTCATTGACATTCTTCCAAATACTCCCAAACCGCTTCTAATGTATGAAACGATCCACAAACCAAAATCAACTGATGCGGTTTAACCTTCGCAATTGCAGTGCTAAATGCGTCTTGAATGCTGTCAAATGTTTGAGTTGTTTGATCTTTCAATGCATGCATGAGGTGTTCGAGCGATGCAGCACGCGGGTTATTCAGCGGCGCTACATGCCAACTCGTAATGGCAGGTTTAAGCAAATCAACCACGGTTGAGATGTCTTTGTCTGCCAGCATCGAAAAGACAGCAATCACTTCTGTGTATTGTTTATTGTATTCTAAGAAATTTCGCAATTGCTTTAACAAAAAATCAACACCATGCCCATTATGGCCAGCATCAAAAATAACGGTCTTTTGCTCAATATTTCGTAGTTCAAAGCGGCCTAAGAGTTTAGCATTTTGAATACCTTGGCAAATTGCATCCTGCGAGACTGTAACGTCACTCATCAAGATTGCTGCAACTGCGGTGGCTATATTTTCAACTGCCAACGAACCTGTAGGAAGTTGTAGCGTCACTCCCGCACTGGCAAATTGCCAAGTGTTGGGTGTCTCTGCAAGCTGATAGAAATAATCACGCTGTGCAACTTGCAAGTTGGCACGGCATTCTGCGGCTTTGCTTGCAATTGCATCGGGAAGCGTTTGTAGCCCGCCAAACACAACCGGAATGTCAGGACGAATAATTCCTGCTTTTTCAAAGGCAATTTTTTCGATGGTATCGCCGAGCCAATCGGTATGATCGAGTCCGATATTGGTAATGACCGCGACATCAGGGTCAATCACATTGACCACATCAAGACGTCCACCCAAGCCAACTTCAAGCACCCAAATATCGCAGGCTTGTTTCTGAAAGATCAAAAATGCCGCCAATGTGGTGGCTTCAAAAAATGACAGGCTTAAACCACATTCACGGCGCGCCTGATCCACTTGAACAAATGCTTCAATAAGTTCCTGATCGGTTGCTTCTTGACCTGCCAGCTTAACGCGCTCGTTAAAGCGGTAAATATGTGGAGATTGATATAACCCCACCTTGTAGCCTTGTGCCTGTAATATAGACGCCAAAACAGTGGTGGTTGAGCCTTTGCCATTGGTACCGGCAACGGTAAATACCTTGGCTGAGGGCTGTGTTACCCCCAGTTTTTGGGCCACAGGGAGGACGCGCTCTAGGCCCAAATCAATCCCTGTAACATGAACATGGCCCCAGTACGTGAGCCATGTCATTAAATCATCATTTATACGTGGAGCGTCAAGTTTCAAGGCAAGTTCATCAGCTTAGATACAATGCGAGATACAGTATCACGTAATGCATGACGATGAACAATTTGATCGACCACACCATGATCAAGCAAGTATTCAGCGCGCTGGAACGGCTCTTCTAATGTTTCACGTACGGTTTGCTCAATCACTCGCTTACCAGCAAAGCCGATCATGGCTTTAGGCTCGGCAATGTGCACATCGCCCAGCATCGCCAAAGATGCAGTTACACCACCGTAAACTGGATGAGTCAATACCACGATATACGGCAATCCTGCATCTTTCATACGCTGAATTGCAGCAGATGTACGCGCCATTTGCATGAGCGACAACATACCTTCTTGCATACGTGCGCCGCCTGATGCAGCAAAACAGATCAAGGCTTGTTTTTGCTCAATTGCACGTTCGGCTGCTTGAACAAAACGATCCCCTACAACCGTACCCATTGAGCCGCCCATAAAGTCAAACTCAAATGCACAGGCAATCATTGGAACATTATTAAGTGTACCCTGCATCACCACCAAAGCTTCAGTTTCACCTGTTTTGGTTTGCGCTTCACGCATACGCTCTGGATAAGGTTTGCTGTCGATGAATTTAAGTGGATCTTTGGCTGCAAATTCCTGACCCAACTCGGTGGTCACCTGATCAAAGAACCATGTCAAACGATCACGAGCTTTCATGCGCAAGTGTTCATCGCATGACGGACACACATAGGCATTAAATGCAATGGCAGTACGAGTAACCAGTGCATGACATTCAGGACATTCGATTGTCGGTTCAGTCGAAGTGGCTTTAAGGGCTTGCTGCTCATTGGCAACCTTGATTCCCGGCACTTGACGTTGTGTCCATGGCGTCGATGGGTTTAGGATTTTACCTGGTTTCACTTCTTGATTCATACTAACTCATCGAGCGCAGCTCGAAGCTCCTTGACTTTATTGACCGTTTGTTCAACCGCTTGGTCGATTGCTAACGTAGCAAAAGGTTTAACAAAAGCACTTCCCACAATCACGGCGTCTGCAACTTCACCCATTGCTTTGGCTGAGGCTGCATCACTAATTCCAAATCCGACACCCACCGGAATCGAGGTTTTGGTTTTAATTTTTGCAATGCGCGCTGCAGCTTCTGCAACATCGAGCGTCGCCGCACCCGTCACACCTTTGAGCGATACGTAGTAGATAAAACCACTGGCCTGATTGACCACATGCTGAATACGCTCATCGGTCGAGGTTGGCGCCAGCAAGAAAATCTGATCCATATCATGCTGTTTCAGCACAACATCAAACTCTTTGGCTTCTTCTGGGGGTAAATCCACAAGCAATACACCATCGACACCGCATTCTTTAGCGTATGCGGCAAACTTTCCGTAACCGATGACTTCAACTGGATTGAGATAGCCCATCAAGACCACAGGCGTTTCCTGATCTTTCTCACGAAACGCTTTGATCATATTCAAGGCATCCATCGTACTGGTTCCACCTGCCAATGCACGTTCGGCAGCCAATGCAATCACTGGACCATCCGCCATTGGATCGGAAAAAGGTAAACCAAGCTCAATGACATCAACACCAGCTTCGACCATCTGATGCAACAATGGCACAGTAACCTGTGGCTGTGGATCACCTGCCATCACATATGAAACCAGTGCTTTACGTTGTTTGGATTTAAGCTGTTCAAAACGGGTGGCGAGACGTGACATAGGGTTGTGCTTTCCTTGATTATTTAAAACTGAGGAGTTGTTTGTAGAAATACAAGACACCGCATTTTAACGCTATTTTTTGTTCATTGAACAGTATCGACATTGTGCGATGCATTTATCTTTAGTATTTCATACAACCCATGGCGTACATTTATCAATATTTTGACTTATTTCTCAATGATCAAAGCTTCCTATTTTTTAAAATACTATTGTGTACATTCGATGCAGCTTTGTTCACAAATAATTAAAAAAACAAACTAAAATATAGAGTTATATGATTAGGTGAAATTTTAAAGTCGCCATTTTGATTGTTCAAAATAGCTTTTTTGATTTTCTTGCTGATTGTGGACAGTTGAATGACAAGAAAAACTGTCTGAGAACTGGTCTATTTTGAGGTATGAGTTGCTGAATCGATACGATGACGTTCGCGAAATTGTTTCGGTGTTTCCCCCGTCCAGCGTTTAAAGGCACGGCCAAAGGCGCTCTGGTCGGCATAGCCTAATAATTCAGCAATTTCTGAAAGCCGGCGCGACTGTTTCAGATATAATTGGCTTTGCTGTAACCGAAATTCATCCACGATTTCCTGAAAATTGAGTGCATGCTGCTTGAGATGGCGCTGTAAGGTTCGTTCGGAGATATGCATTTGCTGTGCAACGTAAGCTTGCAAAATCTCGTTTTTCTCTCGAAAAGCCTGTGCGATGAGGCCCCAGATGCGCTGCTTGAGCTGTTGCTGACGATATTCTAGAGAATCTGATGCACGCAAACTTTGCTGTGCCTGATTGGACAAGATTTGATTGAGTTGCTGATCTGCACCAAAACTGCGTGCTTTTAAAACGCGTTCTGAAAAATAAATACGATAGTCACCAGAGACGACTGCTGCGGCGCAGTGATAGAAGCGTGAATAATGCATGAGCGGCAAAGTAGGTAAAAAGCCGAGCTGAACCTGTGTTGGAGGAACCAGAGGCTCCTGTACAATGATTTGTGCAATTTTAAAAATAAGTGCCTGATTCAGCTCATACACCTCCCGATAGTCGATCCAGAGCGCTCCCCAACTGACCTGTATTTCTTGATCATGTTCGATAATTTTAAGCTGCTCAACATTGGTTTGCTTAAAAATGAGGGAATAATATTGTTCAAGCAGTAACAGCGCCTGCTGAAGATTTAAGCTGGTTGATGCCAGATAACCCATCAGCCCCACATCTTGAAGTGTGGCATGTTCGGCTAAAATTAAACTGACGGGTCTTGCAAGCACGGTTTGCATTTGCCTGAGCAGACGCACATAGGTGTCTATGTCAAATCCTTGCTCATCATTTCCATCGAGTGCTTTAGAGAAGCTCTGCCAGTCCACTGCGCGTTCTGTACACTCAGCCAGATGCTCAAGCTGATAATGCCGTCGAACCCGTTCGAGTAAACGAAGATAACCAATAATGATTTTTAATGACATGATGCGCGCTCTGATGTCCCTGTCGCTATTTGTATAAAAATTGGCAATAACTGTCAAAACAAACCAGACGATTGTCGCCATACTGAACTGAATCAGTCGATGAGAATTAAAACAATGAACGCACATGTCCAGTATCAGGTCGATCCGGTGGTTCGTATGCATTTGGATTTTAGACTCGAAGATGTTCCGCGCTTCTGGTTTGCAGGCGATCCTTTTCGAACCCGGATCTTCGATGCCTTGAGTCTGACTTTTCCAGAAGGCGAACGCTATTTCATTGAATGTGTTCGTATGTTTCGAGACAAGCTTCAAGATGAAGACTTACAAGCTCGCGTTGCCGATTTTATTAAACAAGAAGCTCAGCATGGCATTGCGCACGATAAAATGAATCAACTGATGAAGTTACAGGGAATGCCTGTCGATCAGTTTACAGCAACCCTTAAAAAGATCTTCCGTTTCGAGCTCACGCGACGCTCCAAGCAATACAATATCGCCATGACGGCTGCCGCCGAACATTTAACAGCGTTAATGGCCGACACTTTTTATCGTAAAAAAGCGACTCTGGAGAATGTTCATCCATATGTACGCGCGTTGTTGGCTTGGCATGCCATTGAAGAGATGGAACACCGTGATGTGGCGTTTGATGTGATGAAACAGGTGGGTGAAGTCCCTGAAACAACACGCAAACTGGCGTTGGTGATCACAACGCTGCTGATGTCTGGTTTTACCATGTACCGCGCCAATGTGATGCTGCGCTGTGATGGTTTTACTGCACGTGAACGCTTGCAGTTATTTCGACGTGGCTTGCCTTGGTTTATTGGCCCAAATGGCATTTTAACTGCCATGAAACAACCTTATAAAGATTGGTTTAAAGCCGATTTTCATCCGAGTCAGCATGCGGTGATTCATCAATATGAGGTCTGGGTAAAAACCTTTGAAGCAACCCGCGATCCAATTGTAGCCGGTCAGGCATTTTGGGAAGCAGGCCACTAGGCCTGCCTCGTTTTCGCTTTTACCATTTGGCATAATGCTGTTCGAGCAAACCAAGCTCCTGCTCGAACTCAAGACGGTCTTGACCTTCTATGTCGATAGTGCCACTGATTCTGGCTTGCCACTGACTAAAACGACTGCCTACCATTCGTAGATTCAGATTTTCATAGCGTCGCCAGCCTGTGGTGACCTTCAAGTTGAGTTTGCGATCAAGAGAATGTATCTGCCAGTGATGTGCATCCAGTTGTTCAAATAAAACATCTGCTACAGGATAAAGTACACCGTTGACCCAGATACAGTTTTCGTTACCAAAACTTTCATTTACGCCCGATGCCAGATTAATTCCAATTTTTTGATCTTGTGAATGCCAGAAATTACAAGATAACCAGAACCATGCTGTCTCTGGACGCAAGAATCCGCAGGTATCATCAAGTGATGCCATGCTTTTCTGGTAAAATTCAATTAATTGCCCTTGTTTATTAGTAAAACATCCTTCAACTGTCAGTGCAGTTTTTTTATGCGTGTAGGTCCAGCCGTTGATCCCATTGGGAGAACACAAACTCAAAGCTTGGGTGCCTGCACAAAAAATACGTGCACTGAGAAGAATTTCACCATAGCGAGTCACACGGATATAACGAACGCCATTTGCATGCTGCATATCTAGCTCAAATGCTGATGCATAAAAAAAGCTATGGTTAAACAGCGGTTGCTCATCGACTTGTGTTTTACGGGCAAAGGGTTGTAGCGCGTTCCATTCAAGCACTTCTTGGGTGGCATGATTATACAAATAAAAAAAACCGTGTCCGGCCCAACCAATGTCTGCAATCGCGACACCTAAGGTATAGTGCTGATGCTGAATACTACAAAACTTAAACTTTTTATATTTTATTTTTTTACGCCATCCCCGCTCTACCTTGCCATAAGGTGATTTATAGATGTAGCGTTCGGTACTAATAGCAGACGGTTGCTGGGAAAAACGTCCAAATCGCGGCTGACCGTTGTCCTGAATTAAATCCATGTATTCGGCTCCATGACGAAGCACACTCCTTTCAAATCGCTGATTTATTCTTGGGCTTATCAATATATGATTTATTATTACAACTTTAGTCTAAGAGAACTCACTCTAAAATTAAATAAGTATTTTCCCAAACGGTCGAAATAAACGTGCCCTCACTCAAATGCAGATATCGCCCAGCCACGTGGTCGACTGGAATACAATCATCGATATCCAAAATACGATCGGTGTGGCCTTTTTGCCAAAATGTCGGCAGTAAAGTCTTGGCTTGCTGTTTGGCTTCTGAAGCGCTCTGTGCCACCACAAATTTATAGCGATGAAGCTCACCAAATTCATCTGGACAATAACCGCCTAAATTGATTAAAAAAAGTTTGAGATCGTCGTGACGCGGCTGATGCTGTGCAAATTCAATTTTGTAACTATGCGCATGTTGTTTCACGCCATTTAATTTTGCCCACGCGTCGATATGCAGACCTTTTTGTTCACCAAACCATGCGGTCTTTAACTGCGGATAAATATCTTTAAGATCATCGCCGATTGCAAATACGACATCATGCACTTCGGTATTTGCACGCGCATGGCGTCCGCCGAGCATCACCATATATAAACTGGGCATCATTTTTCCTCTCAAAAAAAATGGGCCACCTCAGTCGCCCATTTTGATTTCATAGCAGGGTGATCATTACATTTCGACCATCTCGACCCCATCAATACGCGCAACCGTCATCAGGTCTTTGTCACCACGACCTGAAAGATTGGCGATAATAATCTGGTCTTTATCCATAGTTGGTGCCAGCTTGGTGACGTATGCCATTGCATGTGCACTTTCAATTGCCGGAATAATCCCTTCAATACGGGTCAGATCACGGAAGCCTTGTAAGGCTTCATCATCATCGATTGGAACATATTGCACACGCTGCATGTCTTTTAAGAAGCTATGCTCAGGACCAACGCCCGGATAATCCAAGCCTGCCGAGATACTGTGTGTCTCGATGATCTGACCCTGTGAGTCACTCATCAAATAGGTACGGTTACCATGCAATACACCAACATGCCCTGCATTGAGTGGTGCAGAATGTTTACCGGTCTCAATGCCATGCCCTGCTGCTTCAACGCCATACATTTTCACATCTGGATCGTTCAGGAACGGATGGAACAAACCAATCGCGTTAGAACCACCACCTACACAGGCCACCAGTGCATCCGGTAAGCGTCCGGCTTGCTCTTGAATCTGGCGACGTGCTTCACGTCCAATCACAGACTGGAAATCACGTACCAATTGTGGGTAAGGATGAGGCCCTGCAACCGTACCAATCACGTAATAGGTATCATCTACATTGGTTACCCAGTCACGCATGGCTTCATTCATGGCATCTTTTAGTGTTTTTGAACCGCTTTGCACCGGAACAACAGTTGCTCCCAGCAAACGCATACGGTACACGTTCATGGCTTGACGCTTCACGTCTTCTGCACCCATGAATACCACACATTCAAGACCAAGACGCGCCGCAATCGTTGCCGTTGCAACCCCATGCTGACCCGCACCTGTTTCTGCAATAATTCGCTTCTTACCCGACAATTTGGCCAGTAATGCCTGACCAATCGTGTTGTTCACTTTATGTGAACCGGTATGGTTAAGATCTTCACGTTTTAAATAGATTTGCGCACCACCAAGCTTCTTCGACCATCGCTCAGCATAATAAAGTGGACTCGGGCGGCCTACATAATAGGCAAGATCGCGGTCAAATTCTGCCAGAAACTGTTCATCATTTTTCATACGGCTATAAAGATTTTCTAAATCTTGCAGTGCCGCCATGAGTGTTTCTGATACAAAACGTCCGCCATGAATACCAAAATGCCCACGGGCATCTGGATATTGCGTGTAGTCAATCACGTTATTTTGCTGATCCACATTGGACTCCTTGCATAAATCGTTCGATGAGTTGTTGGTCTTTAATACCTTTTGCGGATTCTACGCCCCCGCTGACATCAACAGCATAAGGCTGTGTGGTGTGGATTGCGTCCGCAATATTGTCGGGCGTTAAACCGCCTGCCAATATCAGTGGAATGTCCAATTTTGGAAATTTTGACCAATCAAATTGATGGCCGGTTCCGCCTTTCAGTTCGGGATGCCATGCATCGAGAAGCATTGCACTTGCACCAGCGGCTTGATAGCGCTGAATTTCCTGAACAATATCAAGTTCAGGTTTGACTTGAATGGCCTTATACCATCGACGCTTGCACTGCTCACCAATGAACTGGCACTGAGCAGGTGTTTCATCACCATGTAGTTGTAATACATCCAAAGCAACAGAATCAAGTACTGATTTAATTTCATTAGCGGTTGCATTAACAAATAGCCCAACCACTTGCACGTAAGCCGGAATCTTTTTGACCAATTCTGCCGCTTGTTCGGCTGTGACATTACGTGGACTAGGCGGATAAAACACCAACCCGATTGCATCTGCACCTGAATCGACAACTACTTGGATGTCTTGAGAACGGGTGATACCGCAAATTTTTGCGCGCGTTCGCATATACAAAGGCTCATTAAATTGTCTGACCATAGCCGATCTATCGGTCAGTAAACCACTATTGTAATGCAAATTTTAGACTTTGCATCAAAGTTGAACACGATTGAAGGTATTCAGATTGTTTAATCTTCGCACAAACCTTATACTTTGCTCAATTCGCAATGAGTTAAAGCATTCGCTTTAGGGAAACTGGTGTAAATCCAGTACTGCCCCCGCAACGGTAAAAATGTAAATCATATTTGATAAGCCTTTTGGGCTTACACCACTGCACTTGAGGTGTGGGAAGGTGAATATGCTTGTATCCAAAAGATACGCCATTTGAGTCCGGAGACCTGCTTATTGCTTCTATCCACTCAATCATTCACGTGGGGTGAATGTATGGAGCATAAAACATGTCTATTTCATTTCAGCCTACCCGTTTGGTGGGGGCAATCGCAATTGCGATGGGGTTTTCTTCAACAACTGTTTTTGCTGATGATTCAACAGATGCAACTCAACTTGATCCGATTGTGGTGACTGCATCAAAATCTGAAGAAAAAGCCAGTGAAGTGCCTGCGCGAATTTCAGTAATCGATGAAAAGACGATTCAGCAGAATCCTATTGCTGATCTTCCATCTCTACTAATGAAAGATGCAAGTATTAACATAAAACAAAATGGTGGTTATGGTCAGACTGCCTCCGCATTTATAAGAGGAGCCAGTTCAGGACAAACATTACTATTACTGGATGGTATGCGTTCGAATACAGCGACAGTGACTGGACAAAATATTCATTTATTTGATACATCAGATATTCAACAGATTGAAATTTTGAAAGGCCCAGCATCCGTACAATACGGAACAGATGCAATAGGTGGAGTAATTCAATTAATTTCTAGCACTCCAACTAAAAATAAAATTTCTACTACTATTGAAGCTGGTGAAAAAAATACATACAAGTCAATTTTAGGCCTAGATCTTGTTAAAGATGGATACTATGCACAAATTCGTGGACAAAGGTTTGAAACAAATGGAGATCGAATCATAAGTGATGAAGATCAAAAAGCTGGGTTTGATCAAAAAGGTTATTCTGCAAAAATCGGTATAGATAAAGAAAATTATGCACTATCAGCCGAAATGAAAGAAAATAAAGGTACAGGTGACTATTTTTCTTATGGCTCTCCGCAAGCCTATGATTTCTTAAATCGCTTATACAATGTAAATGGGCGTTTTAACTTTTCGGATAATTTAATTTTTAAAACTCGTTTATCCCAATTTGAGGATGAATACAATGTGATTAAAGCTTTATACCCCTCTATAGTGAACACTAAGCAACAGGAAGTAGATTCAAATCTCCAATGGGTATTTACTGAGCATCAAAATATTTTGTTGGGTGTAGAACACAATAAAACATCCGCAGAAAAAGTGGCTGCCTACGTTGGTGATGAAGGTTTTGATGACTCAAACTCATCAACAGGATATTATTTACAACATCAATATCAAAATAATGGTTTGAATACACAAGCTGGTATTCGATTAGAAGATAATGACCAATTTGGTACACACACTGTTGGGCAACTTGCAGCACGTTATAAAATTGCACCATTAACTAGTATATATGCGAATGTTGGCACCGCTTTTAGGGCACCAGTGGTCGGTCAAATCATAACGCAACCCTCGTGGTGGGGTGGGAATCCTGATTTGAAACCCGAAGAAAGTGTGAGTTACGAGATAGGATTAGATCAAAAATTAAATTACGGTCTAAACTTATATACATCCATTTATCATACCAAAGTTGATAATTTGATGGTTTCATCTGCCGCTACAAACTATAAATTTTACAATATTGATAAAGCGACAATCACAGGTGCAGAACTTGGTCTGAAATGGGCACTAAATGAATGGTTTGTGAATGCTGAATATGCATATATTCGCTCAATTGATGAAACAAACCATAAAGATACACCTAATCGACCACGTCAGAACCTTACAATGTCTGCAGGTTGGGACAATAATATATATGGCTTTTCCACTTCATTAGTAGCAAAAGGTTCAGCAAACGATATCAATGATGTTCCTGGATATACAACGATTGATATGAGTGCTTACTGGCAAATTAATCCTAATATAAAAATCTTCTCAAATATCAAAAATATTGGCGATTCAACGTATAAAACTGCATGGAATAATGAAGTCAGCTCATATTATATCGCAAGTGGAAGACTTATATCTGGTGGCGTAACACTCAGTTATTAATCCGGCAGTCCAATAAAAATATTTTATTAACTCCATTTTCAGGATAATGTCTCACGATATTATCCTGATTTTATTTAACCCTCTTACACATCTTTAGGAAATCTTATGGGACATCGTTTAAGTAAAATTTATACCCGCACAGGTGACTCAGGTACAACTGGGTTGGGGGATGGTTCACGTGTCGCAAAAGATGATTTAAGAATTGCTGCACTCGGCGATGTCGATGAACTCAATGCGATTTTGGGCGTTCTGCGTGCACAGATTGAAAGTTCTATGCTTGAAAACAAATCGACATGGGATAAACATTTAAGCTTGATTCAACACTGGCTCTTTGACTTAGGCGGTGAGGTTTGTATTCCAAACTATAACTTACTGCAACCGCTAAGTATCGAGTTTCTAGAACGTGATATCGATCAAATGAACGAACACTTACCAAACCTTAAAGAGTTTATTTTGCCATCAGGCACTTTAGTTTGCAGTTATGCGCATCAAGCACGTGCGGTGTGTCGTCGGGCTGAGCGAAGCCTGATTGCGGTACAGCAACGTGATCAGAATATCCAGAACACTTCCATTCAGTTACTCAACCGTCTTTCAGACTGGCTGTTTGTGGCTTCACGAGCATTGCAACGCGAGGCTGGTGGCAGTGAAGTGCTGTGGCAAAAAAATATTAATGACACCATTTAAGCGCTAAAATAGTTTTTCTGTTCTGAGCGTAGGACATTTATGCGTATTATTGGCCATCGCGGTGCGCGCGGCGAAGCACCGGAAAACACACTGGGTGGATTTGAATATCTCAAACAGCTCGGTGTTCGTGCTGTCGAGTTTGATGTTCGGCAGCTCAAAGATGCTACAACAGTCATCATGCACGATGATTCGTTTTTAAGAACTACCGGTCACGCTATTTCGCTCTACGAGTGTATACAAAATGATCTGTGTCAATATGATCATCGCCTGAACTGGCCAGTATGGGCTCAAGCCGAATATACCCCAACTTTTAGTCAAGCAATGGCCGTTTTAAAAGACTTTGAACACATCGAGGTCGAGATCAAACATGTCGAGGATCTGGCTCAGGCTGAACGACTAACTGCTCGGCTGGATATGGAGCTGCAAGACTTTCATGATCAAATTATCATGACCAGTTTTGACGAGAAGGTATTAACAACGCTCCAAACTCACAAAAGTCGTTTTAAGCGCGGTTTTCTCATCGAAACCGATATAAAAGCTGAAGCCATAGAAAAGGCACTGGCTTTAGGGTGCTGTCATATCGGATGGATGGATCGACTGGCCACACCCGAGATGATTCAACTGTCGCATGATGCTGGGCTTACCATCAGTGTATGGACAGTCAATGATGTTGAACGCGCGAAAGCATTACGGGATTTAGGTATTGAAGGGTTGATTACTGACGTACCTAAATTGATGCTGGCACATCTCGATTAATCTGGGCAGGTTGGCCCTGCCCGCTGGCTTATTTTCGCTGTGCCACAATCAGCACATTTTGTTCTTTATCGAGTAAAAGCAATTCATTGCCCTGACGCTTGAAGCTCACAATGCGTTGTAAAGCATCCATCAAGTTGGCTTCCTGCACCAAAGCTCGGTCACACACCTGATGATCTGCTTTGACATCAAAACTCAGGCGAGATTGACTGAAATTATAAAGATAACGTCCAAAGACCGGATTACAGCCTGTATGTCCATTTACCGTATTCAAGGTTGAATTCAGGCGAATAGCTGGCAATTGGTTAAAGAAGTTGGCACGTTTTTGCTGAATATGCGTAATTTGCCATGTAACATCCTGTACACCATCGGTAGAGCGCGGTGTCTCAGTCGATTTCACCGCATGATTGGCAGTGTGTTTTTTATTGTGTTGTTGTTTTTGTGGAGGGGCTTGTGTGCTCTGACAAGCGCTCAACAGTGAAGCCAAACTTAAAACCGCAACGATGTGAACGATTTTTATCAACAATTTTTCCTCCTTGTTTTTTGATCGAAATGACCTATGTTTCTTGCGATAAACATACGATAAAATCAATCGATCCTTTGTTGAATTCTGTTACTGTTTCTTTGAATACACTTGTACAATAATGCTAGTGAACATATGTTCGCTCATGCTAATATGCGTAGTACATCGCCAGTAATCAAAAAAATTTCTGGGCCAAGCTGTTTTGTTTTTTAACCTTTGTTACACAAAGGCTTCTAGGAGCGCTGTCGGAGATGAATCCTCCCCTACCTCAAGCCCCAATTAACTGGATTGCCGTTTTTGCCTTAATTTTTTTACCGCTCGTTGCAATTATTGCAATTCCCCTGTATGCCTATCACCATGACTTTAGTGCTGCTGCATGGGTGAGCATGTTTGTATTACTGGGAATCAGCAGTCTGGGCATTACAGCCGGTTACCATCGTCTTTGGGCGCATCGTGCCTATGAAGCGACATTACCTTTAAAAATCATTTTGATGATTATGGGCACTTTTGCGGTTCAAAACAGCGTGCTTTATTGGGCGTCGGGCCATCGTACTCATCATCGCCATGTCGATGATGTAGAAAAAGATCCGTACTCGATTAAAAACGGATTCTGGTATGCACACTTGGGCTGGATGTTAAAAAATTATCCTGCAGCTGAACCAAACTTTAAAAATGCACCAGACCTACTCAATGACAAACTGGTGATGTTCCAGCATAAATATTATGTTCCGCTGGTGATTGTGGTTCATGTGGCAATTTTGACACTGGTGGGCTGGGCAGTTGGCGATATGTGGGGCGTGGTTTTACTGGGCGGTTTGGTTCGACTGATCTTGAGCCATCACGTGACCTTCTTCATTAACTCACTGTGTCATATGTGGGGCAAGCGTCCGTATACTGACGAAAACACCGCACGTGATAACTTCTGGTTGGCAATTGCGACTTGGGGTGAAGGCTACCATAACTATCATCACATCTTTCAGTACGACTACCGAAATGGTGTGAAATGGTGGCAGTATGATCCAACAAAATGGCTCATTTGGACTTGCTCAAAACTTGGTTTGGCTAAAAATTTACGTCGTATTCCAAGCTTTAATATTAAAAAAGCTGAACTCGCGATGAAGTTTAAGTACGCCGAGCAGGACTTGGCAATCTATGGCCATGATGTCAACTCTGACTTGGTGCAAATGAAGCAACGTATTGCTCAAGAATACGATGCCTTTACACATACGCTCAATGACTGGGCCAAGTTAAAAGAGCAAGAATTGCATGCCAAAAAGGCAGCGGTGGCAGAAAAAATTCACCAGATGGATCACAAGCTCAAAGTTGATTTTCAATTGCTTGAACACCGTTTGAGTCATCATCGTGAATGTCTGGAAACCCTGATGCGTAATGTCAAAAAGCGCAATGCTGTTTCAGAATAAACCAGAATTTTAAAAGCCCCACTGGGGCTTTTTTTAGGTCTGTTGCTCGCGAATTTGGTTCAATCTAAATTTTTGCTATAGTGACCGTTCAACCGATGAGTTCTCACCATTATGCTTTTCAATTCACGCTACTCGACTTTAAACGCTAAATTGTTTCACCAACAATCACCTGTTCCTCTTAAAGGAGCAAAAGCAGGTCATTTCAATGCTGCTCTGGCAGATGAGTTACAGTGGAACGAACAAGATAAAGCAGCATGGGTTGAGATTTGTAGTGGTCAAACTGTATTTGAGCAATGCCCTCCACTTGCGATGGTGTATGCGGGCCATCAATTTGGTCAATGGGCCGGACAATTAGGCGATGGCCGCGGTGTGTTGATTGCTCAAGTGTTAGATCGATCTGGACGTAATATAGACCTACACCTTAAAGGTGCCGGGCTAACGCCTTACTCTCGTATGGGCGACGGACGTGCAGTGCTGCGCTCGGTAATTCGTGAATATTTGGCTGGCCATGCACTCAATGCACTTGGCATTGCATCTAGTAATGCAGTTGGTTTTACAACGTCAACCCAAGGTGTACAACGAGAAACTCTTGAATTGGGTGCCATGTTACTACGCACCTCGGATTGTCATATTCGACTTGGGCATTTTGAATGGATTAATCAATATGCTCCTGAGCTTTTGACAGAATTCACCCAAAAGTGTATTGAATGGCATTATCCTGAAGCACTTGAAGCAGAACATCCTGTTTTGACATTTGCCGAGGGCGTGATTCAAAAAACCGCTAAAATGATCGCGGATTGGCAGTTGGTCGGCTTTGCCCATGGTGTCATGAACACTGATAATTTGAATATTACGGGATCGACTCTGGATTTTGGGCCATTTGGATTTATGGAACGTTTTCGCCCTAATTGGATCAACAACCACTCCGATCATCAAGGCCGTTATGTTTATCAAAATCAGCCGAGTATCGGACACTGGAATTTATGGGTATGGCTTAATAATCTGATTCCATTGGCCAAAGAACAAGATAAAGAAGAATTTAAGCAACAACTGGTCAGCTGCCTTGAGGCTTTTGAACCAGCATTCTTGGCCTACTATACCGAAGGCCTATGTAAGAAAATGGGCTTACCGCAGTTTCATCATGACAGTTTCGATTGTGGCATGGCATTTTTACGCATTTTACAAAGCGAACAACTGGATTACACCCAAAGTTTTCTCCGCCTACAACAGCATGATTACACTGCACTTCGAGATGACTGCCTAGACATCCGGCAATTTGATACTTTTCTGCAGCAGTACCATCAGATTCGAGAACATCAAGATATTGTAGCGCTTGATCAGACGATGTCTGAAGTGAACCCCGTTTACATTTTACGTAATCACATGGCGCAGCACGCAATTGAACAAGCTGAACGCGGTGACTTTTCAGAAGTAGAGCGTTTATTTACCCTACTTGCCTCACCTTTTACACGCCAACCTGCACTTGAACGAGAGCAGGATCTAGCACCTTTGGCAAGTGATGTTCCTGAAGTGATGGTGAGTTGTTCATCCTAAAATTCACCATTGATATCTGGCGTACAGATAGGCTCCCATACGATGCGCACGATTGGTATTTAAATTATCTGTTAGATATTTAAATCCAATATTTTCATGTTCAAAAGAGAGTCCATAGGCGCGAGACTGTGGCTCATAATGAATCCCTAGTTCACCGAGTGTGAATTGATGAAATACATTGAGTTGATAGAGCGTCAGGTATTCATTCGATAGCGTAGAAATCCCCGCTTTCCATAATGAAGAGGCTGGCGCGTAATTGATTGATGATGTGATTTTATAAGGTAAACGCTGGTTATAGCGTTTATGCACACCGAGTTTACCTTGAATATCAAATCTTGGTCGTTGATCTTGATCGTACTTGAGTTCGTATTGAGTATAGGGTGCATTTTTCCAGTATAGATAACTGAAGATATCTTCTGCATGCAGGCGGATATCAACTCGATCGAATAATCGTCCTGCTAATCCAACATCCAAAGCATAACCATAGCCACGATTTGCTCGGGCATCCCAGCCCATATTCTCCTCTTTCAGCGCTGGCTTGTCATAACTATAGTTTAGTGAAGCATTCAACCAATCTACTCGCTCTAGAAGCTCTTGCATCTGAGTGGTTTGACCTGCTCCCTGAAAATTTCCATCTACATAATGACGACCAATCAAGGCCGTTAATCCTGTTGTAAGCGTCAAATTGTCCTGTAAAGACCAGTCATAGGCAAATCTTGTCCCGACTGCATCCACATGTGCTGCATTTAGTTTTAAGTAATAGCGCTGGTCTGCATCAATCGGTTGATCATTTTCAATCTGATAGTAGAGTTTGGCCAAATCATGACTAAAGTTTAAAACATAATCGTAGCGCCATACCCAGGCATAGTTCCAGTTGCCTTGTTGGAGGCCCAATTGCATTTTGCCATGAGCAAATGCATTGTTTCCAGATCTCAATTTTGGATCTTGCCAATCATCTAAAAAGGACTGAATTGCAATTGGCTGGCTATAGAGATCAGCATTTACACGATATTCAATTTGCTCGGCTTGAGCAAAAATAGAACTTGATACAAACGCAAAGCTTAAAAAATAAATTTTCATGATAAACCAAACAAAAGAGCAGCTTCATAAGCTGCCCTTGTTGTAAATGTTAAGGTGCAATCGTGATAATGGTGTTATCGGTAAATCTCGCGTTATACAATGATCCCGATACTTTGGATAAATCGCCATAACTCGTGCTACCGACCATGATCTTGGTTGGAACAAAGTTATCCAAATCTGGAATTGAAACATAAGCGCCATTTTTATGTTTCACTGTTGCAGCAACTGTTGGTTTGTCTTGATCAAGATTTGAAGAAACGAATTGAATATTCAGCGCATTGCCATCTACATCAATATCCGCTGTTGCATTGCCCACTTTAAATTCATTTCTTAAGCCATTTACCTTTAAGCTAAATGGTGTCTGCTTGTTTTTGGCTTTTAAATTTCCTGTCAAAACGATATTTAGAGAAATATTTAAGAAATTATTGATTGATTCCTTGTTGCCTGTAATATCAATCGGTTTGTTCAAGTCATTGTTTAACTTAGCGCTGGCTTGAATACTAATGTTATCCTGATCTTTGACAGTTGCCACGCCATCTAGTTTAAGTTCATACGGGATCAATCGAACAAAACTATTTCCGTTATCGACCATGGTCACGGCTTTTGCCTGTCCTGACAGCTCTTTAAATGTGCCTACAAAGCTTTCGTCGGTAGTGAGCTCAATATTTTTAAGCGTTGTCGTTACCGAAGTCGCCATTTCATTTTCGGTACGCTCATCGAAGATTTTGGCATCAGCGTAAAGAATCGAAACTGAAGAATTATCTTTAAATTTAACTATCGCTTTCTTTTTATTGGCATTGACGGTTTCAAGTTCACTGTTTGCAAAAATACTATACACGTGCGTTGATTCTGCCGTTACTACTGATGGCTGTGATAGGTTTAACTGCTTAACCTGTAAGGTAGTTTTATCTGCATACAATGAGATTGGGTTTTGACCAGACACAAACTTGAAACCCGCCCATCGTTCGAAATCGGTTGATCCAGATACTTTTGCGGTCAATCCATTTACTTCAATTTTAAGTGCATTATTGGTCAATTTGAAATCTGGCGCATACAATTCGGATGCTGCATAAAGCCGATCTATATCTTGTGCTGAGTACGTTTTGGTTGAACCTTTTGCATCTTGAAGCGCCAACTCAGACAGTGTCAGCAACAAATTGGTACTATCTTCAATGTCCGGACTAATTTCGGCGACTGCATCGATAGACGGTTGATAGGTCTTTTGAATCTCATCAAAACTATCGTAATACGACACAATTGTATTTGTGGTCTGAATGAGTTGTTTTGCTTTGTCTAGGTCACTCATCGTATTAGAAGAACCACTTCCATTATTGGATGAGCCAGAGTTACTCGATGAGTCTCCCCCACCACCACCGCAAGCAACGAGTAAAGAAGCGAGTGCGATCACCAAGACTGTTTTCTTGAATATCATTTTTTATCCTTTTTTATAATTACACAAAAAAACAAAATCTACATAAAGACCTCAATTTTTACAACACCCCAAACAGACTATTCTGTATATTTAAAATTAAGTTTCTATTTTTTATGAAATTTATTATTTTCATATCATTCACTTTTAAAGATAACAAAGTATATGTGCTTCGATTAAGTGATTACACTTATCCCCATTTTCTGTGGATAACATTGTGATTATCCACAGGATAAGTAACTTGTATGCAAGATAACAGATCTCAATTTTTTATTGATTCTTCTAATATCGACCTTTATTCAGGATAAGAAAAAATGAACACTGAAGAGATGAAAAGCTATGCGCTCAGTCTGGCGCTTAGCCTTCCACAGACGAATTTAAGTCAGCCATTTTCAGCCGATTCAGATGTGGTCAAAGTTTTTGATAAAATTTTTATGCTTGCAGGGCATGCGCACGGCCAAGGTTGTATTACTTTAAAAGTAGATCCCGTTCAAGGCGAAATGCTCAAAGATACCTATAGCTGTATTCAAGGTGGCTATTACATGAATAAACGCCACTGGATTTCAATTTATGCAGGCTCTGAAATAAGTGCAGATCTCATTCATGATTTAATTCAAGATTCTTACTTATTGGTAGTGAAAACGCTAAATCGAGCTCAAAAAAATCAGTTAAATTGGACTGACAACTAAATTGACTCCGTATCGACATGCGAGATGATCTTAAAAATAAAAAACGCACCGTTTAAACAGTGCGTTAGTCTCAAATTAGATGTATTTATCCATTAGTCTTCAGGATATTCAAAACGATACCCAACCCCATATACCGCCTGCACCCATTCATGGCGATTACCTGTGTCTGCGGCTTCACTGATCTTACGGCGTAAATTTTTAATATGGCTATCGATCACACGGTCTGCCACATCAAAACTGTCTGGATTGATATGATCTAGCAGTTGCGCCCGTGAATACACCTGCCCCAAATGCTCCAAAAATAGCTCCAGTAAGCGAAACTCGGTTGGGGTCAGGTTTAAGGCTTTTTGTTTATACCAGATTCGTTGCTGTGCCTTATCAATACGAAACATATCATTTTGTTCAGGTTCGGCTTTACGATCAAGACGACGTAAGACTGCCTGAACACGTGCTACCAGTTCTTTGGGGCTAAATGGTTTGCAGACATAGTCATCCGCGCCCATATTAAGCCCCAATACTCGATCAATTTCCTCTGTACGCGCGGTCACCATAATAATCGGTAAATCTGACTGTTCACGCACTTTACGGCAAATGGTCAAACCGTCCATACGCGGCACCATCAAATCCAGAATCATCAGATTGGGTTTACGCTGAACAAAGCTGTCATACGCCTCTTGGCCATCATGAAACATACTGACTTCAAACCCAGACGCCTCTAAATAATCACGAACCAGATGAGCTAATTCCACTTCATCTTCAACTAACATCACATGTTTCATGGATCAAATTTCCTTAATCTTTGATTGTGTTTTTGGAAAAGTCAGAATGCAACGCAGACCACCCAAAGGCGAATGATCAAAACGCAATTGGCCACCCAGCGCTTGTGCCAGCTTCGACGACAATGCCAAGCCGAGTCCAGTACCACCGGTGCTTCGTGTACGCGAATCATCAACACGATAAAAACGTTCACCCAAGCGCGCCAGCTGTTCGTCGCTCAGCCCAAGCGGACTGTCATCGACAATTAAAGTCCACTCCGATTCATTTTGTTCAGTATGAATCTTGATCTGCCCGCCAGCTTGCGTATAACGCACACTGTTACTCAATAAGTTCACCACAATTTGTTTGAAGCGATCTATATCTAATTGTAACGTAGTGCCTTCTCCTGCAATCGAAATTTGAAGTTCGGCCTGCTCAAACTTTGGCTTGAAGTGCTCAACTTCCTGTACCAAGACCTCCCACGGATTGACCTCGGCCATATAACATTTCAATTGCTGGGCATCGGCTTGGGCCAAATCGGCCAGATCTTGGGTCAGTTTTTTCAAGCTACTGACCTGACTCATCATGGCCGTCAAATGCTGCGGTGTGGCTTTACGGATGCCGTCCTGCATCGCTTCAATTTGTGCCTGTAAAACGCTTAGCGGAGTTTTTAGCTCATGCGACGTATCGGCCACCCATTGACGTCGAGACTCTTCATGCTGATACAGAATTTTAGCCAATTGATTTAATTGGGTTGCCAGATCACCTAACTCATCATTACGTTTAATTTCAACCTGATGCTTATAATTTCCACGGGTTAATTCACGTGTGGCATTGAGCAGACGTTGAATCGGCTTTTTAAAATAAGTCGCCAATAAAAGCGCCGCAATTAAACTGGTCAAGACCGACAAAGCATAAATCAGCAATAAAAAGCGCTTTTGATTGCTAAAGAAATTAATACTTAAGGCATCGTCTTCATCGAGTACCGGTTTTAAGCCCAAATATCCCACAATCTGGTCTTTGACAATAATCGGACGATAGGAAATCTGCTCATTGGCACTTTCTCCCACCACAAACTGATGCTTGGCATCGTATAACGATAACCGCGAACTCAACCCCAATCGGTCTGGCATGGCAATAAAACGCTTTTTACCGTCATGATGCATCATGTTGGCCATTTCGGAACCACGCGCTGGTGCTTTTTTCTTTTTGCCATCATCTGGACGGAAAAAATTCTGATTCGAACTGAGTGGAAATTTCAGACCTTCAAAAGGCTGATACTCAGAAGGCAAATTATCTTTTAAAAACTGCCGTTCTTGCTCGTCCAGTACGGGTCTATTTTTAAGACGGTTTTCGTTGGTCAGATCGGGCGAGAGCATAATCATGTTTTGCTCATTGAAAAAACGCTGCTGCAACGCAATATCGTACTGACGGCGTAACCACCAGCGTGACAGACGATCATAATCATCTGGCGCGGCCTGTCCTTCAATTTGTAAAATCTGCGCCTGAATGGCATTGCCCCAATCGCCATAAGTGGTATACACATTGGCCAAATTGGTGATCAAATGATCCAGCTTTTGCATTTCGACATCGGCCACATATTTGGCAAAATTTTTCTGCATGGTCCAGTGCAAAACACTCAGACTCACTGTGGTAATCAGCAAGGTGGTGAGCAGTACGGTTAGAAACAACCGAAGCGCAATGGGAACGCGGCGTATTTTCAAAAGCGAGCTCTCATGATTCGTTTATCTTTTCTATTGTAATCAACACTCAGGCAAAAAAGTCTCCATTGTTCCTTCATGTTTATTATTTAATCTTTATTAGGTTTTTAGTCAGCATACATCCTAGCGTTGTTCACACACTAAATCATTCACTTCGGGGATTCAACATGAACAAAATGGCAAAAATTACACTCTGTATGGCTACAGTGATCAGTATGGGGAGTTTGGCAGCCTGTCAATCCACCATGCCACCTCAAGATCCCAATGCACCTAAAATGATGGATGGCCCGGCAGGCAAACACTGGATGAAACATCACAAACTTACCCCAGAACAACGAGCAGACATGCAACAGCGACGCGCTGAGCGCAAGGCTGAATTTGAACAGATTCAAAAAGCATGTACAGGCCAAGCTGTAGGTCAGACCATTCAGGTAAAAATGGGAGACAAAACAATTGATGGAACCTGTGAGTTACGCTTTAAGCCCAGCAAAATGAATGATCGTATGGCCCCTCCTCCAGCGCCAGCCGCATAAATTTAGCACATCATAAAAAAGGCACTTCGGTGCCTTTTTTTCTGGTCACATCTTTTTACGATTTTGACTATTCCTTTCATTTGAAATTCATAAAAAATTTATATGATTTAATTACTTGTATATTTCAAGATAATTTTCTTTGACTTTACAGTCATGGATTAGACTCCCCGAAATGCTTGTACAGGGGTATAAGTTATTGCACGATGTAATTCATAAGAAAGGTACCTTCGGGTATCCAACCGTAATCGACAGGACATTAGAAACGCTGGTTTAACCAGTATTGAGGAAACCGATATGCCACAATACAAAGCGCCTTTACGTGATATGCAATTTGTTTTGCATGAGTTACTAAATGCTGAAGAGCACTATGCAAAACTTCCTGCATTCCAAGAGAACGTAAGCCGTGAACTGGTTGATCAATATTTAGAAGCGGCTGCAGATTTCTGTGAAAACGAGCTTTCTCCACTCAACCAAATTGGCGACCGTGAAGGCTGTACATGGAATGATGGCGTAGTCACGACGCCAACAGGTTTTAAAGAAGCTTATCAAAAATATATCGAGCTGGGCTTTCCGTCTTTAGCCGCAGAAGAAGCTTACGGCGGTCAAGCATTGCCAAATTCACTCGGTATTGTGATTTCAGAAATGGTCGGTTCGGCTAACTGGGCATGGGGTATGTATCCGGGTTTATCGCACGGTGCAGTGCGTACCCTTGAGCACCATGGCTCAGCGCAACAAAAGGACACCTACCTACCAAAACTCGTTTCAGGCGAGTGGACAGGTACGATGTGTTTGACCGAATCACATGCAGGGTCTGACTTAGGTATTATTCGCACCAAAGCAGAACCAAATGCAGACGGTAGCTATGCCATTTCGGGTGAAAAGATTTTCATCTCGGCGGGTGAACACGATATGGCCGACAATATTGTACATATTGTCTTGGCACGCTTACCCGATGCGCCGAAAGGTACCAAAGGCATCTCACTATTCATTGTGCCAAAATACTTGGTCAATGAAGACGGCTCAATTGGTGAACGCAACGGCGTCCGCTGTGGTTCAATCGAGCACAAAATGGGAATCCATGGTAATGCGACCTGCGTATTGAACTTTGATCGTGCAACAGGTTATTTAATCGGACCTGAAAACCGTGGTCTCAACTGCATGTTTACCTTTATGAATACCGCACGTATTGGTACGGCTGTTCAAGGTTTGGCAGCATCGGAATCATCATTCCAAGGTGCTTTGAGCTATGCCAAAGACCGTTTGGCGATGCGCTCACTCTCTTCACCAAAAGCACCACAGAAAGAAGCCGATCCGATTATTGTGCATCCAGCAGTTCGTAACATGCTGCTTACCCAAAAGGCATTTGCAGAAGGCGGCCGTGCTTTGGTGTACTTGCTGGCACTTTATGCCGATATCGTCGAAAAAGGCGCTGATGAAGAAGAGCGTAAGTTTGCCGACAATATCTTGTCGTTGCTGACACCAATTGGTAAAGCATTCCTGACCGAAACCGGTTATGAAGCAGCTAACAAAGGCGTTCAGGTCTTTGGTGGTCACGGCTTTATTGCTGAACACGGTATGGAGCAAATTGTACGTGATACGCGAATTGCTTGCTTATACGAAGGTACCACTGAAATTCAGGCACTCGACTTGCTTGGCCGTAAAGTACTGCAAACCCAAGGTGCCATGTTGCGTGACTTCACCAAAATGATTCACAAATTTGTTGAAGCCCACAAAGACAACAGCGCCATGAAAGAGTTTATCGAACCGCTTGCGGCTGTAAACAAAGAATGGGGCGACATCACCATGCAAATTGGAATGCGCGCGATGCAAAATCCAGATGAAGTGGGTGCTGCCGCAGTCGATTACCTTTATTACGCAGGTTATGTGACCTTGGCCTACTTATGGGCGCGTATGGCACAGGTCGCGCTTAGCAAACTCGAAGAAGGCTCAAGCGATGTAGATTTTTACAACGCAAAAGTGACCACGGCGCGTTTCTACTTCCAGAAAATCTTGCCGCGCGTTCGCTCACATGTCGACGTATTGTCTACGGGTGTTGAGTCATTGATGTCCTTAGAAGCAGAACACTTCGCGTTCTAATCACAGTTCGGGATCGATTACAACGGCCCCCAACCAGAAAAGGACTGATCAGTTTTGACAGTCCTTTTTTTTCAAATTAGATGTTACATTAAAACCACTGACAACGCTGTGACTCAATGCATTTTCTGTGCAATATTAAAGACATAGAACTATGCAAAAATATTCAAGGTGAAGAATTATGCCAATTTATAATGCGCCACTCGCAGACATGCGATTCATCTTAAATGATGTATTTCAAGCTGAACAATTCTGGCAAGCCAACGAACATCTTGCCCATGTCGATGCAGCAACTGCAGAAGCTATTTTGGAAGAAATGGCAAAATTTGCTCAAAATGTCACACTCCCTTTAAACCGTTCAGGTGATGAAGAAGGTGCACGTTATGAAAATGGCCAAGTCTTCACGCCAGCGGGCTTTAAAGAGGCCTTTGCACAGTACGCACAAGGCGGCTGGATCGGATTGGGTGCCGACGAAGAATGGGGCGGTCAGGCCATGCCTAAAATGTTGACCGTGCTGGCCGATGAAATGCTGTTTGCGACCAACCCTTCTTTTTTGCTCTACCCGCTCCTATCGGTTGGTGCAGGTATGGCCTTGAGCAGCTATGCATCACAAGCGCAAAAAGAAACGTATTTACCTAAAATCTATTCAGGTGAATGGTCAGGCACCATGTGTTTGACTGAGCCACATGCCGGTACCGATTTAGGGATTATTAAAACCAAAGCCGAACCGAACGCAGATGGATCGTACAACATCACTGGAACCAAAATCTTTATTACCGGTGGTGATCACGACCTAAGTGAAAATATCATTCATTTGGTATTGGCCAAAACGCCTGATGCACCCGCAGGTTCGCGTGGTATTTCTTTATTTATTGTGCCGAAGTTTTTAGTCAATGACGATGGAAGTCTTGGCGAGCGTAACGCAGTCAGCCCAGGTTCGATCGAACATAAAATGGGAATTAAGGCATCGGCCACTTGTGTAATGAATTTTGACGGTGCCAAAGGCTTTTTAGTGGGTAAAGAAAATGAAGGCTTAGCCGCAATGTTTGTCATGATGAACTATGAACGTTTATCGATGGGTATTCAAGGCTTGGGGGCTTCAGAGTTTGCCTACCAGAATGCGGCACAATATGCCACAGACCGCTTACAAGGTCGTAGCGCATCAGGCGTACAATCGCCGAGCAAACCAGCCGACAGCATTTTGGTTCATGGTGATGTACGCCGTATGCTCCTGAATGTACGTGCCAACAATGAAGCATCACGTGCCTTTGCCGTGTATGTTGGGCAGCAACTGGATATCACCAAGTTTTCAACCGATCCAGAATCCGTAAAGAAAGCCAACGACCGCGTGGCTTTGCTGACGCCAATTGCCAAAGCATACCTCACCGACACCGCCTTTCAGGCAACTCTAGATGCCCAGATGTGTTTTGGCGGCCATGGCTTTATCCGCGAGTGGGGTCTGGAGCAATGTGTTCGTGACTTACGTATTTCACAGATTTACGAAGGTACCAATGGTGTTCAGTCTCAAGATTTGATTGGCCGTAAAACCATTAAATGTGGCGGTGCGTATATCGGTGAATACATCAATGAAATTCGTGATTTCGCCAATACGCTTGCCGCAGATTTAAACTTCATTAAGGATGCAACACTTGATGCTGCCACTGAAGTTGAGGCTGTAACGCAGTTTATTATTGAACAAGCCGCTGAAAATCCAGACTTTCCAAACGCAGCAGCAGTCGATTATTTACATGCGGTCGGTTTACTCAGCTTTGCCTACATGTTTGCCAAAATCGCGGCAGCGGCCAAAGACAAATCTGGTGAGTTTTACCAAAATAAATTGTCGTTGGCACGGTACTTTGTTACCCGCATCTTGCCGGAGCTTGAATCACGTATTCGTAAAATCGAAGCGGGTTCTGATTTGGTCATGAGTTTTGATGAAGCCTACTTTACCGCACAGTCTTAATCCGCTCGATTAAAAAAAAAGCCTGCACATGCAGGCTTTTTTTATTGCCTTATTTAGGGAAGAAGCGTTCTACAGCAGCTGCCATATCAGGTTGAATCTCTTGCAATGCAGCGACCACGCTTTCTTTATTTTCCACTGTACGATTTTGACTGACTTTAAACTTGCCAACAATTGATTCAACCTGCAACTCAATTGCTACAATTTTCTCAAGCTGTTCTTGTATAAACGCTTTTGGTGCATCTCCGATTCGCCACGGGTTTAACTGCTCAACTTCATGCTCCCGCGTTAAACGCGCTAAAATACCGCGCAAATGGCTTTCATCTTGAATACAGCGCAACGTTCCTTTGGCGTGGACTACTCGATAATTCCATGTCGGCACGACATGATGATCTACATGTTTGGAAGCATACCAATTCGGTGATATGTAGTGTTGTTCTGCCTGAAAAACGACATAAGCTGGACGTGTAGAGGCTAACAGTGCATAGAGTGGATTAGCTTTTGCAATATGTGCACGCAATGTATGAGCAGTTGCTACAGACATATCTAGCTCAAACGGTAAATGATTAATCTCTAACTCACCATGATCATCTGTCACAATCAAGGTTCCCAAAGGATTCTGCTTGATGAGAGTCTGTAACTCCCGTATATCATTCACTTCAAAATGTGGCGGTAGATACATTCATTCCCCCTTGTTTATATTTTTGATCTAAATTTCGGCCAAAAGGCTTAAAAACATCCACTTGAGCCTAATGTCTTGTGTCATGCGCATGAAATTTGCTTAGTGTACATCATACCTTTAATTGATTGCCGAGTTCATTTATGTCTTCTTCTAAACGTCCAAACAGGCTTGAAGCGTTACTCGATCGCTTTGGCAACTATGCTGTTGAAGCATTTCACTATATTGCCCTATTTATTATTGGTTGTATGGTGGTGTGGTCAGCCATTCACACCACCATTGACATCTTCACGGTAAAATCTTACGCCACCATTGATGATATTTTGCTGTTGTTTATTTATTTGGAATTGGGCGCAATGGTCGGGATTTATTTTAAAACCAACCATATGCCAGTGCGCTTTTTAATTTATGTGGCCATAACCGCCCTAACGCGATTGCTCATTTCAGATATTCAGCATAACCATAAAGCAGATGTTAGCCAGTTGATCATTACCGGCTCAATTCTAATCTTGGCCTTAGCCATTTTGATTGTACGTTACGCCTCATGGAACTTCCCCTCTGTGATCCGTGAAAAGCATCAGACACGCCCTTTAGAACAAGGCAAAACACCACGTCCTGAAGACGATGAACTGGCATAGAAAAGCCCATCCTGCCTCAAGCAGTATGGGCTTGTTAAGCTGTCAAAATTAACGATGCGCCAGCAAAATCTGCGCGATAATGCCGGTTGCGACAGCCACCAGTACATAGCGACCGTCAATGTACGTCCAACGATGCTGTGGCGGTGGTGGAGGCAATTGATAGTCATACCAGTTGTTTACATAGTAACGGTCGGAGTAATACTGCGGCGGTAAGCGATAACCGGGACGAAAACCTTCATGCACGCGATAATAACGCGGAGCTGGCGAAGCATAGTAATACCGGTTTTCTACAATACGCATGTGTGGGGGTGGCCCATAAGATCGCCAGTCACCACGATGCCAATCATCTCGGTGCCAATCTGGATGATGATATGGCCCATCATGCTCACGGTTCCATTGATGACCGGCCCAATCAGGTGGATCTGCCAAGGATAAAGTGGAAGTTCCAAGCAGGACGACAGCGAGTGAAGCAGCGATAATTTTTTTCATTTCGAAATGTCCACAGCATGTGACGCTTGAATCAGCATAAAACTATGGCAAGGATAAATAATGTATAAATCAGCGTGTAGTGCAAGCAATTGTTATTGTTTTTGCCACGATGTAACTTAGCTTAAAATCATGGAGAAGTAGCGTCAGTCATCCTCTAAATATAAAAAAACCACCGCATGGCGGTGGCTCTTAAATTGAATCAAATTAGTAAACTTGATAGATCCGATGGTTGTAGTTTGAAACCAGCAAATAACGACCATCTGCTCTCACCCAGTGATAACCACGCGGTGGAGTTTTCAAGCGATAGGCACGCCAGTTGTTCACTTGATAGCGGTCATGACGCCATGCCGCTGGTAAGCGATCACCGCGCTGAAAACGATGCTCACGGTAGTCACGATGACCGTTATCATGACGGCGGTCATGATCCCATTTGGCAGCAGGTGCATGGTGACGATCACGTGGGCCATGACCACGATCCCAGTCAGGGCCTGCAAACGCAGTAGCCGATACCCCTAACATCATTGTAGATACCACAAGCGCTTTGAATACAGTATTCATCTGGATGTCCTTTCTTCATCTCTCTATGGACTCATGGTAATGGCCGCCCAAGAAGAAAGGATGGACAAAAACACAGGCTTTACTATCTGATTGTAATCATCATAAAGAAATCATGAAGAGATGTAACACCTAAGATTCATTCTCATTTTTATCTTAAGACCATTTTCAAGAAATAAAGCCAGCACAATCAAAGGCTCGTACATTCAAAAACGATTAGCGAATACCTTCAATTGTAAAATCTGGTGAGGAAATAAGAAGATAATGCTGATCTATCCGAATCCAGCGACGACCTTGCGGTGGCTGATACAAGCGATTGTCGGACCAGTTTTCGACCCAATAGCGGTCATCACGATATTCAGTCGGTAAAATTTGGCCCACTACGAATACGTAGCGGGGTTGTCCAGTATGCCAATGATGGGGTCGATAAGGACGAGGAGATGGCACTTGTTGATTGCTAAAGCCGACGGAGGGTACAGGAGGCTGATTCGCCGAGCGTGACGGATAAACCAGAGGCACCTTTTGATTGGAAAATCCAACAACAGGCGCAGATGGTGAGTAATATGTATTTGGGCGTATTGACTGCTGTTGCATTCGATCATCGTGTGCCCAAAGACTCGTTGAGCATACTCCAATCATCATCACGCGTCGCAGGTTTCGAACCATATGAATCAACATGCGCCTCTCCCAAACCATACAGTTATCTTCTCTAGTGTAGAGGAAAACCAGTCAGACCCTACATGACAAACTGTATATAAATCGTCTATGCACAAGAATCGGGCTTTATCGATATAAAATAGCGACTATACTAAGCTGCAATGTGGAGCATGGAACAAGATACAGTGGCAGAATTAAATTTTGAACGTCTTTATCAGTTTTTTAGTAAAGTCCCAAGTATTCAGCAACAGCGCATTTCAGCGCACGGCACAAACGGTGAGCATGCATGGTGGATTAAATTTAGCATCGACACCGAACATGCTTTAGCATGGCAAACCGTACAAGAGCTTGGGCATGTACTGAACTACCTCTCGACCAATGAACGCCTGCCCACACAGTTTTTTCCAGTTTCACCTCCCCCGTATATGAACGGTGAAGCCAAAGACTTTTTGGCATGGGTCATTGAATGTGATCACCCTGAGTTTAGTCCCGATGTGGTGTGTGACTGGTTAGAGGCGCGATTGCCAAATCCGGTTGAAGACGAAAGCCAGTGGAAAATCAAAACCAGCCTAGATGAGTTTGATCAAATGAGCCCGCAAGAACTCGATCAACTGATTCCTCCTACGCATTAAAAAGCAAAGAGAGGCGATGCCTCTCTTTAAAATTTAAAACGTCGAAAGACCCGACCACTCCATAAATCGATAGGTCCAATACTTCAGTTGGGATTCATCGGCGTATTGCGCATAGTCCACACTCATCTGACGGCCATTCAGATTTGACCACGCTGTATTAAAATATCGAGTAGCATCCTGAAAAACGGCTGCCTGCGTTTGACCTTTGACCATGATATCTGTTTCGAGATTATAATTTTTCAGATTTCTTGCGGTAAAATTCGCTGAACCCAAAATCATTTCAGCTTGAGTCGCACTGGATTTGATGATCATTTTGCTATGGCACTGCTCGCCATGCGTATCACACCATCGTACCGGAATACCTGCAGCATGCAACTCGGAGGCCACAGGCCGATTTGGAATTCCATTTTTTTGTCGACCAAAGGCATCTTTATTTGGGTCTAGTAACACTCGAACATTTACCCCGCGCTCGTGTGCTGCCTTTAAAGCCGAAATAATCTGGCGCTCAGACAAATAAAACATTGCCAGATCCAGTTGATCTTTGGCTTTGGCACGCTGAATTAAATCTAAAACAGCGTGATAAATTGCCGCTTCGGTCAAAAGCTGCACCTGAGGCTCAGTCGTGGGTGCATTGATTTCACCCATAATCACAACAGGTGATGTACCACCCGACATTTGAGCCACACTTTGTTCAGATTGCAACACATCCATTGCCGTCGGGCCAGAGACCACCACAGCAACATTAGAATGACGCGAACTGCCATCGTGCGGATTGGCAGACGTAATCAGACTTTTCCAGCCTTGATCGGTATCGACCACCATGGTTTTTCGATGATTGGCTTTTAAATTGGCCAGTGCCAGATAACTACGAAGGGTGATTTTCTGTTGGCCAAAGGGATTGGGCAACCAGCCTTTTTCGGCGTTGTTCCCAATGCCTTGACAGCATAAATACCACAGGCCAGACCAAGTCGGATTTGAAGCACGCAGCGGAGTCAGATTGGTTTCAATCACATCGACGCCTGCCTGACGAAGCCGACGATATTGCTCAGGAAAAATACCACCGTAAACGGAATTGATCGGATCGGTAATAAACACAATTTGTATATTCGGATGCTCACGGCGCTTTTGAATTAATGCCTGTGTCAGCTCTTGCATCAGAGGACGCTGTGGAATTTTGCTGTCACCTACCTCTGAATTAAACAGAAACATATCCAGCACAATGGTACTCTTGGCTTGCTGAATCAGCGCCAACATTTGATCAAAGATCTGATGATCGTATTGTTGACGCCCCTGTGCATCGAGAAACGTTTGATCTGCTAAAAACTTGAGTTCGGCATGTCGTAGCTTACCGCTATAATTGAGGCCTTGCGGCAAGGGCTTATAGATATGATAAATTGCCGATGCAACATAGCCTAAAACCAACATCCCGACAATTAAAGAAAAATAACGGCGCCCAGACCAATTCAGTTTGGTATGAATTCGTTGAAAAATACGCATAACAAGTTATCCCAATCACTGGGTTCAGACTAGAGAGTCTCGTGAGATGTTTCAAGACTGATTTGGTTAATTCTGCGCGTCAATCTGCTTAAAAACAAAAGGAAAGCCGAGGCTTTCCTTTATGTGTGTAGCGATAAACACATTAAAACTTAAAGTTGATGCCCATGGTAAAATTACG
Organism: Acinetobacter sp. ACZLY 512; assembly: GCF_023614015.1. NCBI lineage: Bacteria > Pseudomonadati > Pseudomonadota > Gammaproteobacteria > Moraxellales > Moraxellaceae > Acinetobacter > Acinetobacter sp. ACZLY 512. The sequence goes on along the minus strand of NZ_JAKIVI010000003.1, from coordinate 213,343 downwards.
CCCGATTTGTGGAACATCCGATAAAAATGACTCGTGTAGATATACTTTGCTGTCAAGCAGATTATTGGCTTTGGCATAAAGCTGATAACCCGTTTTGGTATTGATTTGCCCATCATACGCCAATCCGAGATTCAGCATGTTGTAACTCTTGCCTTCAGTTTCGTAATTGGCCAGATCATCCTGACCAAAGACATGGTAATACTCGGCTGTTCCTGAGTAACCCTGTCCAAAATCTGCCTTGATCCGCGTGCCTAAGCGTCCACCCGGAATACGTGGGGCATTTCCAGCATCATCTAGCTTACCGCGTACATAATCCCCAAATACCCCCACATTGTAGCGTGGACTGAGTTGATAGCTCACATCTCCATCTACTCCGTAAAAGCGGGCATTGGTTTGATCGTATTGAATCAGACGAAAGTCCTGAAAACGATCTAAAGTATTGGCATAGATAAAGTTGTCGTACCAGCTTTGAAAAGCACTCAAGTTATATTTAAGGCCTTGGTCATTGTCAAAATGTAAACCGAGTTCAAGATTATTCGATTTTTCTTTTTGCAAATCGTCATTGCCTAACTCATAGGTATTGGTGGCCATATGTGCGCCATTCGAATATAACTCTTGTGCCAGCGGTAGGCGCTCTTGATGTGAGCCTGTCAAAGACAGCTTGTAATTTGGCTTAAATGCCCAGTCGGTTGAACCCGCCAAGGAGTACGCCGTACCAGTATAATTTTTGGCGCCCACATCTACATCATTGCCATCGATATCAATGGTTTGATGATCGATACGCGATGACACCTGAAAATGTAGTTGATCAACTTGTTTTTCCTGCATACCAAACACGCTATAGCGTTTGGTGACAGTTGGGTCCATGAGTGCTTCATCACCGTTAATGGTGAGTTTTTGCTGAGTGTATTGTGTGCCAAACTGCCCAGTCCAGCCTGCCCAAGCCATGTTGTCTAAGGTAATGCGGGCATCGGTGCCTTTGCTGATAAAAGTGGTATCTGGTTCGTCTCCGTCCATTTCCTGATGCTGGTAATCGGTATAAGTGGCCTGTGCAGCCAGCTTGGAAAACCCTGCAAATGGATCATTCAGCTCAGTTTTGAAATCGTATCGCTTTTCTTTGAGATTAATCCATGCTGCTGCGCCATCTTGCTCCTGCAAAGCGGCCTGTTGATCAGCTAAAGTGCCGCAATCGAGCTTGCCCGCACTAGGTTTACATAAACCATATAACGGATTATCTCCCGGAATCCCGTAGCGATCGTGTCGTTCGCTATAGGCAACTCCGGTATAGCCCCGATCATAAATCCATGACAGTCCAGCATGGTAATCATTGGATTTGGCATAGGTATTGTCTTCACGGCGCGATGTTTCCTGCAAATCATGCGGCAAAATATAATCGTTGGCATCACGCTTTAAACCGCCCACATTCAATGCAAACTGACTGCCCAGTGCGACAGTCGAATCACCTGAATAAACCAAACCATCATCACCCGTGTTGTAGCGAACACCCAACTGCCCTTCATACCCGTTGTCTGGCATTTTAGATGGAATTTTATGATCGATGACATTGACCAATCCACCCACAGAGCCTGCACCATAGAGCAGCGCTTCAGGGCCTTTTAAAATCTGGATCTGATCGGCTGCATTAGGATCGACCGTCACGGCATGGTCGGGAGAAACCGAGGAAACATCGAGCGTATCACCGCCATTTTGGGTAATTTTGACGCGTGCACCATCTAAGCCACGAATCACAGGCCGGCTCACCCCACCTGTATATTGCGCCGAGTAAACTCCCGATTGACCATTCAAGGCGTTACCGATGGTGGTTCCGCCTTGAATCAGTTGATCGCGTCCAACGCTTACATCTCCAGCCGTCTCATTGAATGGCTGTTTGGGCGTGGCTTGAGCTTGAAGTTCAATGGTTGGCAAATCGTTGACAGCAGCATCACTGGGTGAGGTTTGTGCAAAAGCATGCTGAATCGATAGTGAGAGAATAGAAAGTGCAAAGACATGAGAACGAGTAAGCATCGTGATGCTCCAAAAGCCAATCACTCGTTACGTTATAATATATCTATTTTTTTACAAGCAAATTTAACTGGGTATTTATATTTCCATTCAAAGCTTGAGTTTTATGGCTTTGATTGAAAATTAAGGTGATTTTAATGCAAATATGAAGGCCAAAACGGTATAGCGGTTAACTTAAATCATGCAGAGCGCCCTTAGGGCACTCCACGTGAAACATTAGTAATTTCATCAATCACTTAGAAGCTAAAATCTACACCTACAGTAAAGTTACGCCCCACCTGCGGAAGATTCGACAAGAATGACGCATGGTTATACACCGTTTCATCAAGTAAATTATTGGCTTTCACATAAACACGATAATCAGTGCGATTGCTGGCACGTGCCGCATACGCTAAGCCTAAATTCACCATGTTGTAGCCCGCGGTTTCATTCTCAAAAGCCGCAAATTTATCTTGTTTAAACACATGGAAATATTCGGCTAAGCCAGAAAAACCATCACCAAAGTCTGCATTGACCCGCGTACCTAAACGGCCACCTGGAATACGTGGGGCATTGCCTTCGGTTTCAATTTTGGCACGTACATAGTCACCAAATACTGTGGCTGTATAGCGTGGAGAAAGTTGATAAGACAACTCTCCCTCCACACCATAAAAACGTGCTTGATCTTGCGTGTATTCAACCAGACGGAAGTTTTCAAAACGATCCAACGTGCGGGCATAAATGTAGTCGTCAAACCAGTTATGAAACACATGCACATGATAATTTAGCTTATCTGCATCGTAGTGAAAGCCAAGCTCAAGGTTGTTGGATTTTTCAGTACTTAAGTTTTGATTGCCCAGTTCATAGGTATTGGTGGCCAAATGTTTACCATTGGCATATAGCTCTTGCGCCAGTGGCATCCGTTCTTGATGTGATGCGACAAAGGATAATTTATAATTTGGTGCAAATGCCCAGTTGGCAGCGCCTGAATACGAAAAGGCATGATCATCATAGTTTTTTTGCGGAGAATCGATATCGATTTTTTGCTGATCAAAACGCGCAGCCACTTCAAAATGCACATCGTTCCACTGGGTATGTTCAAGTGCAAATAGACTCCATTTGTCGGTGGTACTCGGGCCAGCAAAGAGCGACTCTTCGCCAGTAATATCGAGTTTCTGGCGACCAAACTGTGCACCTACCACGCCTTCCCACTTGGCTAAAGGCTGATGTACCAATTCTAGACGTGCATCATAACCTTGGCTTTTGAAAGTGGTTGCGGCCTCTCCTTCTTCGATTTCATCATGTTTGTAATCGGTATAACTGGCTTGTGCACGTAGTTTGCTAAAACCAGAAAAGGGATCATTCAGTTCGGTTCTAAAATCGTAGCGCTCAGATTTTAAATTGACCCATGGCCCTGCATGATCGTGTGCATGTTCGTGATCGTGGTCATGACCCTCTTCTGCGGCATGATTTTCATGGTCATGATCATCGTGACTGCCGCAATGCAATTTTAAACCATGCGGATGACAGCTCTCATATTCATGGCTATGACCGGGTAAGCCATATTTATCCTGACGGTTGGTATAAGAAATGCCGGTAAAACCGCGATCATGAATCCAAGACAAACCTACTGTCGCCTCTTCAGATTTGGAAAAGGTATTGTCAACGCGACGCTCTTTTTCACCTTCATGCAGATAATTCGGTGCAATGTAATTATTGGCATCTCGTTTCAAGCCTTCAAGTCTTAATGCGACTTGCTCGCCTAAACCTACCGTTAAGCCTGCACTCCCTAACTTCTCGTCGCTGCCCGTGTTGTAACGCAGTCCCACCTGCCCTTCATATCCTTGTTCAGGCATTTGGGTGGGAATCTTGTTGTCTGTCACGTTGACGAGTCCACCGACTGTACCTGCACCATACAGCAACGTTGAAGGCCCACGTACAATTTCAACTTGCTTGGCTAAAATCGGATTGACCATCACGGCATGATCTGGAGACAAGGTTGAAACATCAATCGTTTCCGAGGCGTTTTGTAATACCTTCACGCGTGCGCTGTCTTGACCACGAATGACAGGACGGCTTGCGCCAGGACCAAACTGGTTCGAATACACACCCACCTGATCACTTAACGCCTCACCAATGGTAGCGCCGCCCTGTACCAATTGCTGATTTTGAATAATATTGTCTGCCGCAGCATAATCGACCGCAGTTTGAACCAATGGATGTGCGGTTGCTTCGATAGTTTTGAGTTTTGATACGGTGTTTGTTTCATTGGCCGCATGTACCACACTCGACAATACAGCAAAAATTGAAAGTGTGAGCACACTTCTGGTGAACAACATTGGATTCCCCTCGAATTCTTAAAATCTTAAAATCTGCTTAATTTTTGTAATATTATAACATTGCACTATTTTTGCAATAAAAAACATTCTCAAACTGAATTGTCGACTACACTAGGCGCGACCTAAAAGACAAAATAATTTTGCTTTCAATATGCCGTTTACGCTTTCACATGCCATTTTGGCACCTCCCATTGCCAAACTGAGCGGCCAGCGCTTACCCGTTGCTGCTCTGGCAATCGGCTGTATGACTCCCGATCTGTTTCGATTATTTACTAATGCCAGCTTGACCATCAGTCATGAGTGGTCTGGGATGATTGTGCCTAATCTGTTGGTTGGCCTATTTTTTTGTGCAGTGTGGTATGTGCTGTATCGTCCATTTATCTATCGCTGGCTGTCTCTACACGATCCACTTAATCTGAATACTCTAGACCGTACCTGTGGCTTTCTGATTGGCTGTGTGATTTCAGTTTTAATTGGCGCAGCCACACATATTATTTGGGATGGTTTTACCCATGCCGATTTTCGAACCTTTGTCTTTCAAGATGCACTGAGCAGAGAAATTTCGATTTTGGGCTATCACACCCATGTACATATGCTCATGCAGATTGGTACTTCGGTGGTAACTCTGCCAATTTTGATCTGGATGTGTTTACACTATTTTAAGCAGCATCAGCAGACTAAACTGGTATCACGACTGATTCAGCGTTTTTGCTGGACTGCGTTTATTTTTTCTATGTTAAGCGGCCTATATTGGGTGATGGGCTATACCGAACCACTCAGCCTCGATTCGTGGAAAGCAGAAACCTACGATCATGTGGGTAAATCGATCAATTACTTTTTCCGCGGGTTTCTTGGCAGTATGGCGCTATGGTCAATTGTATTCTTGGCATGGTTTGGTTTTTCCACACAACCAGATCCACAAAGTTGATTAAATCCGTTCAAAAATAGCGCATTTTTTACAGTTTTTGGCGCTAGTTCTTGTGACCCGCCACTCAAAAAGGCATAATCGCTGATTCACTGGCGGTACGCTGTTTACGTATACGCCCCAACAGCCAATATAGTTTGGATTTTTACGACATGATGCGAACTCATTACTGTGGCTCTTTAACAGAAGCCCAAATTGACCAAACCGTAACCCTATGTGGATGGGTACACCGTCGCCGAGATCATGGTGGTGTAATTTTCCTTGATATGCGTGACCGCGATGGTTTGGTTCAAGTGGTTATTGACCCAGATACGCCAGAGGCATTTGCGACCGCAGATAAAGTACGCTCTGAGTTTGTACTGAAAATTACAGGTCGTGTACGTCGCCGCTATGAGGGCACTGAAAATTCAAATATGGTCAGTGGTCAAATTGAAGTGTTGGGCAAAGAGATCGAAGTTCTCGCACAATCTGAAACTCCGCCATTTCCATTAAATGATGACAATATTAATATTTCTGAAGAGCATCGTTTAAAGTACCGTTTCTTGGACATTCGTCGTCCAGAAATGCTAGATCGTTTGCGTTTTCGCTCTAAAGTGACCAACCTGATTCGTAACTACCTAGACGATCATGGTTTCTTAGATGTTGAAACCCCAATCTTAACGCGTGCAACACCTGAAGGCGCACGTGACTATTTGGTTCCAAGCCGCGTACAAAATGGAAGCTTCTATGCTCTTCCACAATCACCACAGTTGTTCAAACAATTGTTGATGGTGGGCGGTATTGATCGTTACTACCAAATTGCAAAGTGTTTCCGTGACGAAGATTTGCGTGCAGACCGTCAGCCTGAATTTACCCAGATCGACATCGAAACATCATTCTTAAATGATGATGACATTATGGATCTGATGGAAGGCATGACCGTTAAGCTGTTTGACGAATTGCTCGGTATTAAGTTCGACAAGTTCCAGCGTATGCCATACAGCGAAGCGATGCGTGACTATGCATCGGACAAACCAGACTTGCGTATTCCGCTTAAACTGGTTGATGTTGCAGATCTGATGCAAGACGTCGAGTTTAAAGTATTTGCGGGTCCAGCCAAAGATCCTAAAGGCCGTATTGCAGCACTTCGCGTGCCGGGCGCAAGCGCTTTGCCACGTAGTGCGATTGATGAATACACCAAATTTGTGGGCATTTATGGCGCTAAAGGCCTCGCTTACATCAAGGTCAATGAAATTGAAAAAGGCGTAGAAGGCTTACAGTCTCCAATCGTGAAATTCATTGAACCGATCGTGATGCAATTGCTTGAGCGTGTAGGCGCAGAAAATGGCGATATCGTCTTCTTTGGTGCAGATAAAGCCAAAGTGGTAAATGATGCCATGGGTGCACTTCGTGTGAAAATCGGTCACGACCTTAAACTTGCAACCTGTGAATGGGCGCCGCTTTGGGTGGTCGACTTCCCAATGTTTGAAGAAACAGATGATGGTAAATGGACTTCAGTTCACCACCCATTTACGCTGCCAAAATCAAGCGTTGAAGATGTGAAAGCAAATCCGGGTGAAGCACTTTCCGTTGCTTATGACATGGTATTGAATGGTACCGAAGTCGGTGGTGGTTCATTACGTATTTATACGCTTGAAATGCAAAAAGCCATCTTTGAAGCATTGGGTATTTCAGACGAAGAAGCCGAAGAGAAGTTTAGCTTCTTGCTGAATGCCTTGCGCTATGGCGCGCCTCCACATGGTGGTTTGGCATTTGGTCTAGATCGTTTAATTATGCTCATGACTGGTGCGTCTTCAATTCGTGATGTGATTGCATTCCCGAAAACCAAGACTGCTGAATGTCCATTGACTCAGGCACCAGCACCAGTTGAAGCGAATCAACTACGTGATTTGGGTATTCGTTTACGCGAGCAGCCAAAGAAAGAATCATAATTATATTTAGTAAAAAAGCCAGCTGTAGCTGGCTTTTTTACTATCGGCGCCACTACATAGTATGAATTGAGATTGATTGTTCATAATGGCATAATATAGCTTTCTCCCCCTTTGGATAACTCATTATGGCTATGCGTTCTGATGTGCGTCGTCACGCGCTTGTGGTTATTGGTTTTTCATTAGCTCAATGGTTATTTATGCGTTATATCTTGGCTAACGAACTGTTCAATTTAGATACGAATCAACGCATTCTATTTTTCTGTGTGAGTAGCTTGGCTGGTGCATTACTGATTTTTGTTGCACTCATTTATATGGTGTTAAAGGGAAATGCCGATAATTAGTAGGCTATCGCTGTTAATTGATAAAATTAACAGCGACTAAAATCCATTTAGCTGAAAGTTTCATAAACTAACTTTTCCTCATGAAAAGTACTCTTTTTATCCTTCAAAAACTTCTCCATTTGGTAAAGATTGTTATTTGAAGAATAGGTTTTGCCTTGTTCTCTAAAACTATGATCTACAGGCGATGCATCTATAATCCCAATTTTGAAATTATTCTCTCGTGATATAATAGGCCAAATATAATCCAATCCATATCCCATTGGACTTTCCTCAGGAAAGGGTAAAATTTTATTAAAAATATCTTGAGAAACTGAAAAAATAGGACCAATTTCGACAAAGTTTGTAGTTCGGGCTATAACTTTTTCCTTCGCTTGCAAACATATTTTATGATCATAGTAACTATACTTCGTTCTAGCAGGTTGTGCTAATTTGAATTGATATTTATCTAATAGATAAGTATATGTGTCAATAAAATTTTCACGAACAAAAATATCATCGTCTGAAAAAATTATAAGGTCATAATTTTTGTAATCTAAGTTTTTAAGTATTAAATTTAATAAAGTAAATTTTGGAATTTTTTTCTAGAATGTCCGATGGTTACATCTTTCATATCATTTGGTAAATCTTTAATACCAATAGCGTACCATACCTGTTTAATATTATGGATTTTAGTTTGACGGAACTGTTTCACCAATGTACGTGCTTGATTGTCATAGTCAGTCAAATAAATACCGATGATCAAAATATTTTTTGAAGAAATTTTTTTATTTTCCTCATATATTACTTTATATTTTCTTATAGAAGAAAACCACTCTCTATAAAAAAATCGAAATAAGCTATAATATTTTTTTCTAAAACTCATAAATACAACCAATTATATCTTTATCAATTACGATATGTTTCATAAAACAATTTTAGCCATCTTTTCTTTAATGATCTATTCAATTTTTCAAGAAAACCTCTTTCCTTTCTATTTTTTTCTAATAATTTTTTTCGCTCAAATTCTATACTACTCGTTAAAGGTGTATGATTTTCTATCTCAGGATGGTCGAATAGAAAAGTAGCATAAAAATTAATCTCAGAGTTGAATTGATATAATTCATCCCATTGATCACAAACATGTGGTTTTCGATGATAGTCAATTAGTACTTGAGCCATTTCTCTATCCACAATATATGCATAAGTGTAAGATAAGCTACATATACTAAAATTATGAAGTTTTAAAATATTTTTATTATAAATTTTATTATCTTGTATTTTACCATAAATACGGTCATTTACCTTAAGTTGAATCCCCCCTAAACTCATAAAGAAACAGTTTTTTAAATTCAAATTTTCTACTTTAAATTCTAATTGTTTTAAATCTAAATCTTGAATTTGGATAGCATCATCTTCAAGTACTAAAGCATATTTTTCATTACTTTCAATAAAATTCTTAAGAGCTTCAACGTGAGATAATGTGCAACCTAATTCCCCAGGACTCAGAGCTTTTTTTTGTCCTGAAATTGCTAGATCAAAATACTCATTGACAGTTAAATCTTTACCCTTAATACCAATTTTTATAAATTCATTTTTATATTTATGAAAGATAGTTTGGGAAAAAAATTTTTCCAATCTTGGACTATCATATGTTTCAATACTAATAAGATATTTTTTCAAGATGATTTCCCTCAATATTTAACTATTTAGCTCATAGGTTTTAAGACATAATCCTCTTAACTTTTTTTTAATATAAAAATAGCTTAAATTGGATTTAAATTTCGTTGTTATCAATTTATCTCTTTCATTCTCAAGATAACTTCTCTCTTCTATGTTATCAATCTTAGGATGATCAAAAATAAAGGATACATAAATACTGAGTTGGTTTTTAGATACCATTATAAGATCAAACCATTGATCATAAACTCTTGGGGAAGAATGAAAATCTAATAATATTTTAGCCATCCCACGATCAACTATATAGGCATAAGCATAGGCTAAGTTTTCATAAAAAAAGGGATCTACTCTTAAAACTTTTTGGTCTAGGATATTTTTATTGATGAATTGTCCTTTTACTTTTCGACAAATTTTCATTTGAATACCGCCTAGGCTGAACAGAAAATTTTCACCCAGATGTAGTTCTTCTAACTTTGCTTCTAAATGTTCAAAATCGATTTCGAAACGTTCGATGACATCGTCTTCAAAAATAATCGCATACTTTTCATCGGAACTAAGAAAATCTTTGAGTGCTTCTAAGTGAGAAAGTGTACAACCCAGCTCACCAGGCGTCATGGGCTTGCTTTTACCTGCAACACCCATTTCAAAATATTGGCTAACAGTTAAGTTTTTTCCAATAATTCCAAATTGTTTAAATTCATCTTTATAGTTATGAAAAGTCCGTTGTTCGTAAAATCCTTGTAACCTTTTACTGTCTTGCGATTCAATACTAATTAAATATTTTTTCATTTCAATCAAATGCTAAAATAAACGCCAACATTTTACTTAATTTTTCTTTTTTCGAGTGTAAAATTTGATGATAAAGCGTGAAATTCTAAAAAAATGGTATAAATACCAACAAAAAAAACAAGATAAAACTTTTGATTCTCACTGGTATATACGTTTTGGCTGGTTAACGCAGCCCTTTTCAGGTTTAGATCAACTTAATGATCTGTTTGAGATCCACTCCCCTCGCCGCTTTACTTTTGCAGACAGTTTCTATGCCGAAGAAGATGGCCGTCATTTTATTTTTTTTGAAGAAGTCGACGATCAGCATCCAGTAGGATTCTTGTCTGTCTTAGAGGTATTTAAAGATGGCACATATACCGAACCGACCGCCATATTAAAACTAGATTATCACCTTTCTTATCCCTGTGTTTTTAAAATAGATCATGACTGGTACATGATTCCAGAAACAACAGCCAATAAAACCATCGAGCTCTGGAAATGCACAAAATTCCCCTTTGTTTGGGAGCAGCATTCAGTGCTCATGGACAATATTGAGGCTGTAGATACCACCCCGTTTTATCATGAAGGCTTATGGTATCTGTTTACATCCACACGCAGAAATTGTAAAAAATTTGGTGATCGTCTGGATTTGTTTTTTACCGAAAATCTATTACAGCCTGAGTGGAAAGAGCATCCACAAAACCCAGTATGCACAGGAAAGTTACAATGTCGAATGGCAGGTAAACCGTTCATCTACAAAGACATGCTGGTTCGACCAAGTCAGGATTCGCTCAAACGCTACGGCGGGCATATCGAACTCAAGCGTATTTTAACTTTAAGCCCATCTGAATATGCCGAAGAATTAATTGAAACCGTACTGCCCGATTGGCAAGCAGAAGATGATGGTTGTCACACCATCGATGTTCATTCCAATTTTGTGGTATTAGATGCAATTCGCTTAACACCCAAACAAAAATAACTGGCTTAAACTTGTTTTAACGCCTGTTGGTACACCTTTAATGTGTGCTGGGTCATGGCATCAAGTGAGAGCTGGCTTGCTGCTCGATGAAAGGCTGTTTGGAATTCTTGGTCGAGTTGATCAAGGTGCGTTACCGCCTCGTTGATCAATTGACGCAGATGCTCGACATCAAAGCCAGCTGCAATATATGCTTCTGGAATAAATTCCCTTACCATACCTACATCTGTTGAAATGACAGGAATTTTAGCCAATAAAGCTTCAGCTAAAATAATGGGCCCACCCTCACGTGATGAACTGATCACCACAAAGCTTGCGGAGGCTAAATAACGGTAAATATCGGTCTGATGACCGAGCAGATGAATTTTGTGCTCAAGTTTAAGCGCCCTAATTTTTTGAGATAACTGCTCACGTTCTGGACCATCCCCCAAAATTTCAAGCTGCATATCTATATCTTGCCAAGCGTCAATCAAGCGATCAAAGCCTTTGACTGGATCTAAACGTCCTATTGCAACTGCTTTTCGAATCGGTTTGATCGGCTGCTGATGCTTATTTGGAACGGCTTGAATCGACACGCCATTATGTACCACATGTACAGGACGGACGGGCAGAATTTTTTTGGCAACCGACTGACTCACCGTAATGACTTCAGAAAAGTGACGATAGCTTTTCATGTTATTTTTCATACCATGAATCGTCGCGACACTCGGTAACTTTAGAAATGGGAGTAAAAAATTCAGCATTTTAGAGGCTTTGCCGCCTTGTGCATGAATAAGATCGGGCTGTATGCTTTTAAGCTTTCGATACATTGACAATAAAAGACACAGATTCATGCGTCCTTTAGAAAAATCAAAATAATGACAATGTAAACTAGACGCAACCGGTGCCTGCGCACGATAGTGATCATCTAAAAACAGATGTACCTCATGCGCCTCTGCTAACTTTTCACAAAGTTGAAAGGTATGTTTTTCAAGCCCACCAATTCGACCGCCGTCGGTGGCCATTATTTGCACTATTTTCATCGATGATCCGTTTATTTCTTATCGTTTTTCATGCTTTGCTCAAATAATTTGGCTTCTTTTAAAAAAGCATAAAAGGCGTTGACCATGCTGTTAACAAAACCGCGCCAGCCATTCAGAAAGCTACGACGGATAAAATACGACTTAATAAACGTCATCGGCATCACCAATACCAGTTTTGCCAAACTAGGGGATTTACCTTTTTGGAATTTTTCGGCGGCTTTTAAATTGGAGTATTGATTATTTTTCTCTACTTTGACGAAAATACTCGACTCACCAAAATGATAAATATCATGCACGGCACGGCGAGATTCACCTTCTACAATCACATTTTCATGGACTTTATTGGCCAGATCATAATACCCTTTGGCCTTGCGAAAGAAACGCACCTTGGCATGTTTCTTGGTATGTTTACTATTCGGTACACCCAAAAACACATCGTTAATCGGCGTAATTAAGGCATCAAGCTGGTTATGCTGAATCACCTCAGCAATTTCCTGCTTTAGTCCTTCAGAAAGTACTTCGTCGCCGTCTAAATTCAATACCCAATCATTGCGACATTTGGCTAAAGCCAAACTTTTTTGACCCGCATAGCCCTGCCAGTCCTGATGCTCAATGTGCGCATTATCAAACTGCTGTGCAATGGCATAGGTAGCATCGGTACTGCCCGAATCTAAAATAATGACTTCATCAAAATCTTGCACACTTTGCAAGGTCTTGAATAACCACGCCTCACAATTGAGGGTCACGATATACACGCTACACGCAATTTTAGGGATCATAATTTATAGCGTCCTTTGGCAAGCGCAATGCGCATTTGCAGGGCATTCATTGCGCCGTGGGTACTCACGCGCGGAATATTAAATGGATGCGCTGGATCATACGGCTCGATCTTTTTACGTGTAGACACGGCATTTTTAAAGCCAATCTTACGGGCCATCTGTTGATGCTTTTCATTAAAACGGCCAAATGGATAGGCAAAACTCGGACATGCTCCTACTAGCGTCTCTACATCCTGTTTGGAATGCAGCATTTCCTGATAGGCCGTTTCATCATCGAGTTTTAATAAATTCACATGATGCTGCGTGTGTGCCCCAAACTCGATAAAACCTGATCGAGCCATCTCCTGCACCTGATCGACGGTCAATGCCTCAATGCCTTCAATCTGGGTTGCCAGATAGATCGTCGCTTTGGCTTGATATTTTTTTAAGAGTGGATAGGCATAAACGTAATTATCCATAAAGCCATCATCGAAGCTCAGGGCCACTACATTTTTTTGCTCACGATATTGCTCAAGTTCAGATACAAAGCAAAATACCGCATTTTTTTTCACCAGCAGTTGCAGCAGTTGCTCAAACTTTTCGGGTGGCATATTCATTCCCGAGGCTTGGGCATGTGGCGTGACCTGATGTAGCATCACGATGCGGGGTAACTTATTGGAGCGAAATGGCAACCAAAAAGTGTAATTGCCTAATACATAAAGCAACGCGGCCAAAATGACCAAACCGATGATGATATACAACAACCACATCATATATAAACCTCATGTGACCATTCATACGCTTCGGTCAGCGGCTGGCGGAACGTTACTTCCAGCATGTACTGCGTAATTCGTTTACTACTAAAGCTTTGGCGTGTTCGCTGCCAGCCGGCACGTGCAATCTGTACGGCTTGATCTGGATGCTGATCATAAAACTGAATTTTTTTAGCCAGATCAAACTGATCATCAAAATACACCACATGCTGGTCGGTATATAAATGCTCAAAACCCGGAATACGCGGACTAAAGGTCAATAAGCCATTGCCGGTCAGTTGCACAATGCGGTCGGAGCTGTACAAGGTGACATCATTTCGGCGCGAATAGTTCAGCCCCATTTTCGACTCTGACAACACTTGATAATAAGCTTTACCATAGACCCCTGGCTGATCAAAGCAGCCATAGTACTGATAATTAACCTGGGCCTGCGTCAGTGCATTGGCCAGATCTTTCAAGAATTTTTCGCGCTCAGGTTCTTTGTACACCACACCACAAAAAATAAAGGTCTTGTCAGTATTTTGATTTTCAAATTGTACTAATGTTTCAACATTATGATGCCCAATATTAGGCATATACCCCACACTTAAATGCGGCTGTTTCAGTTTTTGTAGGTATGTGCCACCCGTGGTACAAAATATCGCATCAAGATACGGCGAAAAAGCACGAATAAAATCAAGCTTATGTTCTAGATACAATGGATCGACATACCAAAAGGCAATTTTGGTCTCTGGATATTGCTGTTTGATCTGCTTAAGCACTTCAGGACTCATCAGGTCGCTGTGCCCGATCAATACCAAATCAGGCTCCAGATTATTCACAATTTTTAGAATTTCTTTATTGGCCCAACTGGCACCTAATTTTTTTGTTTTAAAAATTGTGCCCATGCGCGCCATGTCACGAAAACTAAAATCGTAAACAAAATGTCCATTTTCTACCAGTCCCGCCGAAATTTTACGATCGGTACAGTAGAAATGCGCGCCTTGCTTGTTAAAACCAAAATTTGCAATATGCAATATTTTCATTAACTTAAGAACTCGATAAGCCCAAAATTTGAGATGCCACCCGATCGGCTTCACTCAGTGGAGCAGCATGATGCAATAGACGAATAACATCCGTAATCTGATCATGTGCCAGTTGATCGATCATGTGCGTGATTCTATCAGATTTCAGCCGGTCAATTGCAATTACCCCCACGCGACACCCAGCAGTTTGGGCTTCAAAGATCATCGAGACACTGTCTTCGGTCACATAAACCGTATCGGCCAGTTGCATTTGCTCAAAGATCCAGCCTTGCGGCGTATGCTCCACCGGATAAATATCTAATCGCGCTGCATAGGATTTTTGGCCCAGATGTGCCAGAAAATTTTCAGGGGTACGACGCGATGTGGTCAAGATGACGCTCGATTGTGGATGCTGCTGCACAATCTGTCCAATGGCTTTGAGTACCTGCGCCTCGTTCCATTGATGGCGTTTAGAACTTCCACCGAGTGCAATCAGAATGCGACCAGTGACATGACGCTGCTCATTTTGAAGCGGATTAAGTGCCCCTTGAGTGACCAATACATGCGGCGATGCTGCAACACCATCATGTGCTGGCACAACGGTGTAATCAAAACATGATATAGGCAGACTCGGCTTCATCAAAATGATGGTTTTGGCTTTTGGATAAATTTTTCCCAGCAACCATACCCGTAAATGTGTATGACTGCCCACTCCTACAATATAATCTGGTGCGTGTTCAAGGTATGACAACCGATGCGTCCAGAGTGCGTAAATTAATGAAAGCACGGGTAACTGATCGAGTGGCAATTCTTGTAACTGTGCATGTGGCACCTTGCGCTTAATCGCACCAAACAATCCCAGTGCCTGTGATCGATGCCCTGCTTTACCGTCACTCACGTACACAATCTGCATATCTGAATTATCCAAAACCACAAAAAAAGGCGAAACTTTCGTTTCGCCTTGATCTTAACTGATTCGCTTACTTCACGTAAGTTAACCAGTGTTCATATTTTGGATTTTTACCCTGAACCGCATCAAAGAAGGTTTTCTGGATTTCTGTGGTAATTGGGCCACGGCATCCTTCACCAATTTCACGGTCATCGTATTCACGAATTGGTGTCACTTCTGCGGCAGTACCAGTAAAGAACGCTTCATCGGCGATGTAGAATTCGTCACGGGTGATACGGCGCTCAACCACGTCATAACCTAAGTCTTTGGCAATAGTAATCACTGTTTGACGTGTAATACCGTCCAACGCACCGCCTGCGATATCTGGGGTATGCAGCACGCCATCTTTTACCAAGAATACGTTTTCACCAGAACCCTGACACACATAGCCTTGTGGGTCCATCAACATCGCTTCGTCATAACCTGAATGCGCGACTTCCTGATGTGCAAGAATCGACAAGGTATAGTTACCTGACGCTTTGGCTTTACACATGGTCACGTTAGGATGATGGTGCGTAAACGATGATGTTTTCACACGAATCCCTTTCGCCATTGCTTCTTCGCCAAGGTAAGCACCCCAGCTCCATGCCGCAACAGCAGCATGAATGGTATTGTCGGTTGCAGCGATACCCAGTTTTTCAGAACCAATCCAGATCAGTGGACGTAAGTAGCATGATGCGAGCTTGTTTTCACGTACAACATCAATTTGTGCCTGTTCAAGCGTTGCTTGATCAAATGGCACTTTCATTTGATAAATTTTTGCTGAATTTAACAAACGTTTTGTATGCTCTTTAAGACGGAAAATTGCTGTGCCTTGAGGCGTTTCATAGGCACGGACACCCTCAAACACACCCATACTGTAATGTAGTGTATGAGTTAAGACGTGGATTTTTGCATCACGCCAGTCGATTAATTGTCCATCTTGCCAAATAAAACCATCACGATCAGCCAAATTCATGGCACACACTCCAAATTTTTTTACACAATTATTTACTCTCCAACGCCATAAAATTTGCCGTTGGATCTATTAATCTTTGCCATAACTTGCAAACGATCACTCGGGTATCGTGCCAATCCGCAGCGTTCACTTGCATGGATTGATTTGCAAGTGCTAAACGGTGGCTCTCGGCTCGTTCGCTTAGATAAGCGTGTATTAATGCTGTGGCATCTTCACTGGATAAGCAGCCTGCTTGAGCAGCATCTTCTAGAATTCTCACATTATCGGAAAAATGGGCGAGATCAGAATTCGACCCACTCCATGCTAGAACCACATACTGTGCCATAAATTCGATGTCAACGATACCTCCCGCATCCTGTTTTAAATGAAAAATCCCATGTTTTTTTTGTTCATTTGATGAGCCTAGATGATCTTTCATCTTCTGACGCATTTTGAGCACTTCAGCGCGCACATGTGCTTCATCGCGCGGCTGAGTCAGAATCTGACAGCGAATCGCCTCAAACTTTTCGCGTAGTTCAGGCTCACCGGCAATCGAGCGTGCACGAACCAGCGCTTGATGTTCCCAGAGCCATGCATTTTTAAGCTGATACTGCTCAAAGGCTTTTAGGCTCGTCACTAAAAGCCCGGCCTCTCCAGAAGGTCTGAGTCGCGTATCAATTTCATAAACACGACCATCGAGGGTTTGTGTGGTCATGTATGAGAGAAATTTCTGTGCCACCCGCATGGCAAACTCAAATCCGGTAATGGTTTTATTGCCATCAGTTTCGGCTTGCTCATCAAAAGAATGAATAAAGACCAGATCCAGATCTGAGCCGTAACCCAGCTCAATGCCACCGAGCTTGCCATAGCCTATTACGGCAAATCCTAAATGATCGGCTGAGCAGCGGTTACCCGTAACATCTTGTGGATAGCCGTGTTTTTTAGCCACGGTCTGATATGACAGTTGCAGTGTGGCCGCCACACTGACTTCTGCAATATCGGTCAATGCATCAGAAACTTTCATGAGTGGACTTTCAGCCAGCACATCACTGGCTGCCACAGTCAGGACATTGCTTTTTTTAAACAAGCGCAATACCTGCATTTGTTCTTCGACTTGATCTAGTTCAATCCGTAATAGCTGCTGACGTAATGAGTCTTCAAGATCTTGACGGGTAGGCAGACCAAAATCCATGGTCAAAAACTCATCGAGCAATACCGGATACTGACTCAGTTCTTCACAGATCCATGGACTGACGGTAGCCATTTTGACCAAACGCTGCATGGCACCGCGACTTTCCATCAACATGACCAGATAGACCGTCCGGCGCATAACCGACTCGACCAAAGGCATCAAACGCATCAAGGCCAGTTGAGGGTGTTCAGATTGTAAAATTGCCTCAATCAAGTATGGCCAAAAATCTTTTAAACGTTGTACAGCTTTCGCAGGTAGTTTTTTTAGGGCATTACCGTGCCAAAACTCGTAAATCAAGTTTTTAGATGCATCATCTAGCACTTCGGCAAGTCGCTGCTCAAGCTGTGTATCGGTCTGCTCAGGTGCTGATATTTCATCCTGAATCAAATGCTTAAATTGTTCACTGACTTTTTCACGTTTGGTGTTGAGTGTATTTAAAAACGCATCCCAAGTCGGGTAATGCAAGGTATCCAAAATACGCTGACGCAGCTCTGGATCATGTGGCAAAGATTGGGTTTGCTGATCATTCAAGGCCTGAATCGCATGTTCGACGCGTCTGAGAAACAGATAAGCATCTTCAAGTTGCACCACTGCCTCAGGCGTAAGTAGCCCGACTTGCCCAAGATGATGCAAACTTACCAAACACTGCCGATCTTGCAGCTCACGTTTTGAACCGCCATAAATGAGCTGAAATACCTGAACAATAAACTCGACTTCGCGAATACCACCTGCTCCAAGCTTGATGTCATCGGCGATATTACGACGTGCGACTTCACGCTCAATCATGCTTTTCATTTCACGCATGGCTTCAAATGCCGAATAGTCGACGTAACGACGAAATACAAAAGGCCGAGTCATCTCCATCAAATGTTCGCCATGAACGCCCCCACTGATAATACGGGCTTTGATCCACGCATAGCGCTCCCACTCGCGTCCGTGCTGAATCAAGTATTTTTCCAAGGCCACATGACTAATCGCCAAGGCTGAGCCATCGCCCCACGGCCTTAAACGCATATCAACACGAAAAACAAAGCCATCTGCGGTGATATGATCGAGCAGATAAATGAGTTTTTGTCCCCACAAAATACAAAATTGCTGTACATCGATGGATTTTCTGCCCTGCGTTTCACCTTGTTCATCGAAGGCAAAAATCAGGTCGATATCACTAGAGAGATTGAGTTCTTGAGCACCTAGTTTGCCCATACCAATCACGATTAAATCTTGAACTTCACCAGAATAACCCAGCGGTTCGCCGTGCTTGGCCAGCAAAGGCCCTAATGCAAAGCGTTTAGCGGCACAAATACTGGCATCGGCAAAATCGGAGAGTTCGCGGGTGAGCGTGACCACATCGGTCTGTTGATTGGCATCTTGCCAGATCCAGCGAAACATCAAACGTGCACGAAGAATCCGCAGGCTTTTCATCCATGTGGCTTCGTCTTCAATACCCTCGAGTGTTTGTTCAACTGTTTGAAAAATATCGTCACGGGAAAGGTGAGCAGTAAACCGATCAAGTTGAAAGTCCTGCTCGAGAAAGGTGCGGTGTAATTCGAGCACGTGTTCTGCGTATTGACTTGATCTTAAAGTTATTTGTAACTGCTCAGCATTCATTGAATCAAACCTGCAACTTGAGTGTTTGCATAGTTATAGCAGTTACATGCTAAAGATGGGAAATCTATTTAAACCAATTTTACTTCTGTATCAGCATGTTCAATCACATTGTCGGTTACGTGCTGCGCCGCAGGCAATATCACACGAAAAGTTGTACCTTCGCCTTCTTTTGATTCAACCTTAATCGAACCAAGATTTAAATCGACAAAGCGCTTACACAAGGTGAGCCCTAAACCTGCACCTTTTTCTCCAGCGGTTCCACGAAAACTTACCGTAATACGTGGCTGAAAGACTTCTTTAAGCTGCGACTCGGTCATGCCATGACCCGTATCCTGTACAGCAATTTCAACATTTTCAGCAATTTGCCTAGCCGAAATACTGACCCGGCCTGTACCGTCCATAGGCGTGAATTTCAGTGCATTCGACACCAAGTTTTGAATCAGCGAAGTAATCATGTTGATATCGGCAAAAAGCTTGATATCTTCAGGTACATCGTCGATGAGCTGAATATTTTTTTTCAGCGCAAAGGTATTCAAAATGCTCATGACAATGGTGGTCACTTGCTTAAGATTAAAACTGATGGGATGGTATACGAATCGCCCGCCCTCAGCCATCGCCCAATTGAGTAAACTCTCAAGCAAGTTGTAGGTCGACTGCGAAGTGTCATAAAGATAGTCTGCTATATTTTGAACACTTGACTCATCTAATGTTTCACGCTCTTTGGCCAATACTTCAGAGAAACCCAGCAAACCATGAAATGGAGCACGTAGGTCGTGTGCAATAATTGAAAAGAATTTGTTTTTACTAAAATTCAGCGCTGACTGCTGCTCATAAAGTTCTCTGAGCTCTTCAAAATTAAACTTGAGTTCGGCATGGCGCACAAATCCAGCGGTATAGCTCTGTACCAGTTCAATACTGGTTGGATCAAAAGATGTCAGTTCATCATCAAAAAAGATAGCAACCCCTATCGACTGCTGATCGGATTTTTGTAAATTAATCGCAATTAAACGCTGATAATTTACACCCAATGTCTGTAGCACCTGACATAAATGCATATATTGCGGGTGCACAGCATCGAGAACATCCATGTTATGCACTGCACGCAACGATGGTATTAATTCGATTTTAGATAAAGCATGAAGACCGTCATGATTGATATGCCATACGTACGGTTCTTCCTCAAAGCTTAGAATGGCATATTTGACATTGAGAAGCTTAGTGGTAAAACTGACATAGCGTTGTACTAGGTCATTGTCACTATTGAGTCCAAGCAGAAGCGATAGGCGGCATGCACTTAGCTGATCTGCTTGATCAAGTCGTATTAGTTGCATTTTCATGCGAGCCTCGCCACGATTGTGATTATTATTGAGTAGATTTAATAAATTTAAACAACAGCGCAACAAAATAGGGATACACCTTATACATTTAACAAATTTTTCTAATAAAAGCAATTAGAAAACGACAGACCCTCTCCTGTTACCAACGTAAAACACGTATAAAAAACCACCCCATGCGAACATGAGGTGGTGACTGAATTTTTTATGCGTGAGCGTATTTGCTATCCACCGACAATCCGATAAATACGGTTGCTCTCTTGGCTTTCAAAGAGTAGCTCTGTCGAAGGGAGAATCGTTTCATTTTCCACCTCGATTTTCTCGACACGCTGATACAGGCTCAGTTCTGCACCTGTAGGCGATTTGAGCTGATCTTTTAATAGCGCAATCGCAGGATATACTTTTTCAAATTGATCTTTCACCTTAATTTCTAAACGATTCATCGTGTTCTTCCTAAATTTTTTACTGCCTTTTTGTATAGCATGATTTTTGCTCAACCATCTCGCTAACTTGTTAAATTTTATGGCATTGTTTCAATGTGTAATATCAATTTGATCTGTGCTGCTATCCATCTCATTTGCAACACTATTTTGAGTTCATTAAAAAGCTACTTTAGATGGTGATTGTATTTTTAACGTACATCGTCTCAAAAAGTGGTTAGATGAATACTGAGTCAGCTAGACTGCGTACTGGATGGCTTGCTTTTTAGTAAACATCAGTAAGCCATCTAAACCAAACGCATACCCTAATCCAGACTGTTTCCAGCCTCCAAACTCTGCAAACGGTGACACATCGGCATGACTGTTAATCCACACTGTACCAGTCTGCATTTTTGCTGCAATTTGGTGGGCTTGAGCCATGTCTTGCGTCCATACTGAACCACCCAATGCATAGGAAGACTGATTAGATTGCGCAATCACTTCATCAATATTGCGAAAGCTTACGACAGGTAATACTGGCCCAAATTGCTCTTTTGCAAAGATTTCACTGTGCTCATCGACATGGGTTAAAATTAAAGGTGCAATAAAATAGCCCGCCTCAGGTACTCGAGCAAGATTCTGATTCGCAATTTTGGCGCCTTGTGCAACGGCATCCTCAATCATATTTTTGACTTTAAGATACTGATTGCGGTTTTGCACTGGACCAAGCGTGGTGTCCGTATTACGACCATTGCCCAGTACCTGAGCATCGGCAATTTGTGCCAGTGTCGCCACCATTTGATCAAAAATGCTCTCATGTACATACAAACGTTTAATACAGGCACAGGTTTGGCCGGCATTTAAAAAAGCACTCATAAAAATCTTTTGCGCCGTTTCTGCCACATCGACATCTTGCAACACAATCGCGGCATCATTCCCCCCAAGCTCAAGCACCACATGCTTGAGTTGATCGGTTGCCGCAGACAGGATTTTTTTGCCCACAGCAGTAGAGCCTGTAAATACAACTTTCTCAATTTCTGGATGCTGACTCAATGCAGCACCTACCTCACCCGCACCCAGCACCAGATTACATACGCCTGCGGGTACATGTCGCTGAATGATTTCAATCAGTTTGATGGTGCTCAGTGGCGTAAATTCTGAAGGCTTGTTGATGACACAGTTTTTGGTTTTCAGTGCCGGAATTAAGTGCCAGATGGCAATCATAAACGGCCAGTTCCACGGTGTAATCGAGGCAATCACGCCCAATGGACGATGATAAATGCTCATCTGTTTACCCATTGGATCGGTATGCTGCAAAACTGGCACTTCAAACTGATTGGTCACCTCAAGCCAGTACAGCGCCATATCCACTTCCATTTCGGCTAAAAATAGCGGCTTACCTTGCTCAAGAGTAATCAGCTCAGCCAATACTGAACGCTCAGCTTTAATATCTTGTGCAATTCGATCCAGACTCAAGCGAATCTGTTCGTCAGAGGTATATTGCCATTGTTCAAAGGCTTTTTTTGCAGCCAAAACAGCATCATCGACCTGTGCTGTGGTTGCCACTTTGCATTTGACAATGACGCTTTCGGTCGCAGGATTAATGACCTCAAATGTTGGGCCCTGTCCTTCTATTGCCTTGCCTGCATAATACATCGCTGTATTCATGGTGATCTCCGTCATTGTATTTTTCCTTGGCATTTTTTGTTGATGCGTTTTTTATTACGTTGTATCGAACGCTTGTACTTCCCGACTTTCTTTCTTGTGACTGGCAGATGCTTTTTACAGATGAGCTAGCATTCTGCCGATCATGTCGTATCAACATACTTATTTATTCATACATAATATTGTATTCGTTTATTATTTCATATCATATATAGTTAAAAAAATAATAAACCAATGATTAATATAATTTTAAAAAAATATTTACGATACGTTTTAATTTTATTATTTATTTTTATGTATCTTTTATTTATTTTTTAAATCATACTCAAGTGGCGATGTTTTGAACAGGAATTCACCAACATCGGCAGCATAAGAGCTAAAAATATGACAAGAATTGAAAAGGAAAACACCACATGGAAAAAGCCACGTCACTCCCCTTAAGCAGGCCACATGCACAGCAGAGTACACAAAAAATCGCCTTTGCCACTTTAGCCGGCACCACCATCGAGTGGTATGATTATTTTATTTATGCCGCAGTGGCCGGACTGGTCTTTAATCAGTTGTTTTTTAAACCCGCAGGCCCAGTTTTTGCGACACTATTGGTGTTTGCATCGGTGGGAATCAGTTTTATTTTTCGTCCACTTGGTGCCTTCGTGGCAGGCTATTTTGGTGACAAAATTGGCCGTAAAACTATTTTAAGTGTCACTCTCATCATGATGGGAATGAGTACTGTGGCCATCGGGTTACTCCCCAGCTACGACACGATTGGCATTGCAGCGCCCATTTTACTCATAGTACTTCGAATCATTCAGGGCATTTCGACAGGAGGCGAATGGGGTGGCGCCGTACTCATGGCGGTTGAACATGCACCTCAAGACAAGCGCGGCATGTTTAGTGCTTTTCCTCAACTGGGAGTCCCGTTGGGCTTGTTATTGGCGTCACTCATGCTCGTGATCATGACCGGATACGTTTCACCGGGGGACGAATTTGTACAATGGGGTTGGCGCATTCCTTTTCTGGTGAGTATTTTTTTATTTGTACTGGGACACTGGATTCGACGCTCGGTCGATGAGAGCCCAGTTTTTGATGATCTGAAGCAAAAAGGCACTGCCGAGCAGCCGATTCGAACACTGTTTAAAAGCTATAAAAAAGTCGTTTTCACGGCTGCACTTCTGATTGCTGGCACGACATGTCTGGGCTACATGACCGCAGGTGGTTTTTTGCAAAGCTATACCACCAATCCAAATGGCCTCGCCTTGGATCGACCAACCATTTTATCACTGGTCAGCGTTTCTGCTCTAATCTGGACATTTTTTACTTGGTTTACTGCCGTGCTCTCAGACAAATATGGTCGTAAGCGTTTATATGTGATTGGCTCAGTGATTCAAATTGTGACCGCACTTTGCCTATTTCCGCTGGTACAAACTGGTAACTACCTTAATATTATGATTGGTCTGGCGTTACTGTCTGCGGGCATTGGAATGACCTATGGCGTACAAGCCGTGTTTTATGCGGAGCTCTTTCCCGCATCTATTCGCTTTACCAGCATTTCCATTACTTATGCAATTGGCACGATTATGGGCGGTGCATTTGCGCCCCTAATTGCAGCGGCCCTGATTATCAAACCAAATGGCATTTTTTGGGTGAGTAGTTATCTATGTTTGATGGCAACGCTGGCTTTTCTGGCTATTTGTGTGTTTAAAGATCGCACAGGCATTCGCCTAGAAACCGATAATGAAGAACAACAAAAAGCAGCGCCTTTTATATGGTCATCAAAAAGAGAATAATATTGAGTCTAGACAAGAAAAAACCCAGACCATTTAAATGATCTGGGTTTTTAGAATCTTGGTCCCGAGGGTCGGACTCGAACCGACACGTTCTCTCGAACAGTGGATTTTGAGTCCACCGCGTCTACCAATTTCACCACCTCGGGAAGAGCATGATGCTGCTTTGTGATGCGTATATTATCTGATTTTAAAATCTTGTCAACGCTAAGATATTGAGTTTTGCTCACTTTTAGTACAAACAGTAAAAAATCATAAAAAAAGCGCGCTGCCCAATCGGTTTGAAAAGCTCTATACTATCGCCACGTTTTGGTTTGTACTCGAGTTATGCAACTTTCCGATTTCAATTTTGACCTGCCTGACGAGCTGATTGCCCGTTATCCACTTGAAATACGCTCCGCATCGCGTCTGCTTCATCTTGATGCGCAGGGTCAATATCACGACCATGCCTTTACCGACATTCTAGAGCTTCTCGATGAAGGTGACCTTTTGGTATTAAACGACACCAAGGTCATGAAAGCCCGACTCAAAGGCAAGCGCGCATCAGGTGGAGCAGTTGAGGTATTGGTAGAGCGTATGCTCGATAACCGGATTGCACATTGTCATATCAAATCCAGTAATTCACCTAAAGCTGGTGCAGAGCTATTTATTGGTGAAGATCAAGTCTCTGTCACTGTACAAGGGCGTCATGAAAATCTCTATGTGGTGGAATTTTCTCAGCCGATCTTGAGCGTGCTTGACCGTTATGGTCAATTGCCTATTCCGCCGTATTTTAACCGTGAAGCCGAAGCCATCGACACCGAGCGCTATCAAACGGTGTTTCACAATCCAGATAAAATTGCCAGTGTGGCCGCACCTACCGCCAGCCTGCATTTCGATGAATCACTCTTGGCCAAGCTTGAAGCCAAAGGCATTCAAAAAACATTCGTGACCTTACATGTGGGTGCTGGTACCTTTTTACCGGTACGTACAGACGACATCAAAAATCACATTATGCACAGTGAATGGTGTGACGTGCCTGAACATACCGCAGAATTGATTCGTCAGGTGCAAGCTCGTGGCAATAAAGTGATTGCTGTCGGGACAACGGCCACGCGTGCCTTGGAAAGTGCAGCACAGGCCAATGGCGGAAAAATCGGTGCATGGACAGGCGACACCCAGATCTTTATTTATCCGGGCTATCAATTTTGTGCGGTTGATCGCCTCATCACCAATTTCCATTTACCAGAATCGACCTTACTGATGCTGGTGTCGGCCTTGTCAAATCGCGACAATATCTTAAATGCGTATGCACATGCTGTAGAAGCCCAATATCGCTTTTTTAGTTATGGTGATGCCATGCTGATTGATCGCGCAGCAACCCAAGTCAACTAACAAGTTTAATACTTTAGGTTGTATCTGTTTGACTCAAAAATGCCCGACATATCGTCGGGTATTTTTTATGCTTAAGGCAACGCCTTTAGTGTTTTCGTTATCTTGTACATTTAGTAGTAGCACTCTCAGGTCAAATCAAGGAAAATAGCCGCCTTTAAATAGGTTAATCAGCGAACTGTTTTTTCGCCTTGATTTGGAAAGTTGCATGAAGTTTGAAAAATTAGGTCAATCTGGCCGCGCCCGCCGTGGTCGTTTAACCCTTGCACACGGTGTGGTCGAAACACCTGTGTTTATGCCTGTTGGCACATACGGCACTGTAAAAGGGATGTTGCCGCGCGATATCGAAGAAATTCAAGCGCAAATTATTTTAGGCAACACCTTTCACCTGTACTTGCGTCCGGGCCTTGAGGTAATTAAAGAGCATGGTGGATTACATGAATTCATCAAGTGGGATAAACCGATTCTGACCGATTCAGGCGGCTTTCAGGTGTTTAGCCTTGGCGCGATGCGTAAAATCAAGGAAGAAGGTGTGACCTTCCGCTCACCGATTGACGGTTCAAAAGTGTTTTTGTCACCTGAGATTTCTATGGAAATCCAGCAAGTGCTCAACTCCGACATCGTGATGATTTTTGACGAATGCACGCCCTACCCAGCCACTCACGAAGAAGCACAAAAATCGTTGCAGTTGTCTTTGCGCTGGGCCAAACGTTGTAAAACCCATCATCACGAGCAACTCAATAATACCAATGCGCTATTTGGAATTATTCAGGGCGGTATGTATGAAGATTTGCGTGATGAATCCCTTAATGGTTTGCTCGAAATTGGATTTGATGGCTATGCCATTGGTGGGTTATCGGTAGGCGAACCGAAAGAAGAAATGATCAAGGTACTCGATTATCTGCCAGCTAAAATGCCAGAAGATAAGCCGCGCTACCTAATGGGTGTGGGTAAACCGGAAGATATCGTCGAAGCGGTGCGCCGTGGTGTCGATATGTTTGACTGCGTAATGCCGACCCGTAATGCGCGTAACGGTCATTACTTTGTGACAGACGGTTTGGTGCGTATCCGCAACAGTAAATATCGTCATGATCAAAGCCAGCTCGATCCACATTGCGATTGCTATACCTGCAAAAACTTTACACGTGCCTACCTTTACCATCTTGAAAAATGTGGTGAAATGTTGGCATCAATGCTCGGTACAATTCACAACTTACGGTATTATCAACGCCTGACTCAAGGCATTCGTGATGCACTTGAGCAGGGTACCTTTGATGAGTTTGTCACCGACTTCTACACGCGTCGTGGTTTAGATGTACCACCCGCACCGGTGGATTAATTCATCAGAATTTGCGCTCAACAAAAAGACAAGGTAAATTGCAGAGCGAACTGGTATTTTTGTCATAATTTGACGCCCATTTTTTAACTTTAGGAAACCAAAATGAGCTTTTTAATTTCTACTGCTCACGCTGCAGATGCGGCGCCGCAAGGTCCAGGCATGATGGCTAACATATTGATGATTGTTGTATTTGTTGCAATCTTCTATTTCTTGATCTGGCGTCCTCAATCGAAACGTGCCAAAGAACATCGTACTTTGGTTGAAAGCCTAGGTGTGGGCAGCGAAGTTGTTTTTGCTGGTGGCTTAATGGGCCGTATCACCAAAATCGAAGGCGATTATGCTGTGGTTGAATTGAGCCGTGGCGTAGAAGTTAAAATCCAACGCGCTAGTGTGATTTCAGTTTTACCTGAAGGCACACTCAATAACCTTTAATCAAAAAGACAGTCGTGCACCCCGCACGACTTTTTCATTTTAAGAAGAAAGCGAATGCGTTACCCTGCATGGAAATATGTGCTGATCATTGTTGTTTTGATTATCAGCACTTTATACGCACTGCCAAGTTTGTATCCAGACGAGCCTGCTGTTCAGATTTCTGGTGCCAAAGCCGGTACTCAAATCGACCAGAGCATGGTGCAAAAAGCAGAGCAAATTTTAAAAACTGCCAACATCACCAGTCATGACAACAGCTTTGCCAACAATGCTGCCCTGTTACGTCTTAACTCATCGGAAGATCAGCTCAAGGCACAGGACGTATTGCGTCGTGATTTAGGCGACAACTATGTGGTGGCGTTAAACCTTGCCCCGACCACGCCAGAATGGCTTCAGAAAATTGGCGCCAAGCCAATGAAACTGGGCCTCGACTTACGTGGTGGCGTACACTTCTTGCTCGAAGTGGACATGAACAAGGCGATTGCGCAGCGCATGGAAACGTCGGTCAGTGATATTCGCCGCCAATTCCGCGACAACAATATCAAGTTCAATAGCTTATCGCTTAACAACAATGCGATTGTACTGCAATTTGCCAATAACGCAGATCGCGACACGGCTATGGACTTTTTACGTCGTAATGGCAACGAATACACACAACAGGCGGTCGCAACGGCAACTGGTGCATCACTGCGTCTGAGCTACACCGATGCTCGTCGTCAGGAGATCGAGTCGTATGCGGTCAACCAAAACTTAACCACATTGCGTAACCGTATTAACGAGTTGGGCGTGGCTGAAGCTTTGGTTCAAACTCAAGGCAGCAACCGTATTGTGGTGGAATTACCTGGCGTTCAGGATACTGCTGAAGCCAAGCGTGTTCTAGGTCGTACGGCCAATCTTGAGTTCCGTTTGGTTGCCGATCAAAATGATCAATATATCGACCCGTATACCGGTAAATATAATGGTCAGCCATTGCCACCGGGCACAGAGTTGTTTGCCTATGAGTCACTCGACAGTGGTCGTCAGTTGTTGCTTAATCGCAACCGTATCTTGACCGGTGAACGTGTGCAAAACGCAAGTTCTGGCTTTAGTCAGGATACAGGCGGTGCCGAAGTGAATATCACGCTCGACAGCGCTGGCGGTAAGCTCATGGCAGATGCGACACGAAATGCAGTGGGTAAACGTATGGCGGTGTTGTTTATCGAAAATAAACAACGCGTCAGTTATGTGACGGATCCGGCAACTGGTGCACAAACCGAAGTGCGTACACCATATACCGAATCGGTCATTATCAATGCCGCGACTGTTCAAGCTGTTTTGGGCTCACAGTTCCGAATTACTGGTCTCGATTCTCCTCAAGAAGCGGCTGAACTTGCGCTGATGCTTCGTGCGGGTGCGCTTGCAGCACCAATGTACTTTGTTGAAGAACGCGTGGTTGGTCCAAGCCTTGGTCAGGAAAATATCGACAAAGGGATTCTGTCTACTGAAGTCGGCTTCCTTCTGGTCGCGATCTGGATGGTGGTGTTCTTCCGCTTGTTTGGTTTGATTGCAAACTTTGCCCTCGTGTTTAACTTGGCAATGATTCTCACCGTAATGTCTTGGATTGGTGCCTCGCTCACCCTGCCGGGGATTGCCGGTATCGTCATTACCATCGGGATGGCGGTCGATGCGAACGTACTAATTTGTGAACGAATACGTGAAGAAATCAAATGGGGGGCTTCACCCAAGCAGGCCATTGTGGCCGGCTATGATCGTGCCTACAACACCATTTTTGACTCGAACTTAACCACATTTTTGGTGGCGTTCATTTTGTTTGCAATTGGTACAGGTCCAATCAAAGGTTTCGCAGTGACGCTGATGATTGGTATTGTCTGCTCGATGTTTACTGCCATTACCGTGACCCGTGCAATTGTACAGCTCATTTATGGCAAACGTCGTAACTTGAAAAAGTTGAGCATATAAGGAGATCGATGATGACTGATATGACTCAACCTAAACCCAAGCAGTATGGCCGTCCAGACAACGAGCGGGTAATTCCGTTTATGAAAATTGCCAAACCAGCGGCAATTTTCTCGGTCTTGCTCACCTTGGCCAGTATCTTCTTTATTGTAACCAAGGGCCTTAACCTCGGTTTGGACTTTACTGGCGGCGTTTCGGCAGAGCTGAATTATTCGCAACCGGTGAATCAGTCCGCTGTTTCACAAGCGCTTGATAAAGCCGGCTTTAAAGATGCTGTCGTACAAACACTTGGCAGTAATAAAGATCTGATCGTGCGTATGCCTGTACAAGATGATCTCAAAGTCGATGATCTTAGCAATGCGCTGACCAAGGCAGTGCAATTGCCAAATAACACGGCCATGGTACACAAGGTCGATGCTGTTGGCGGACAGGTGGGTAACGAGCTTTACCTACGCTCTGCTGGCGCTGTGGCTTTGGCATTGATTCTGATGCTGGTCTACGTGACCATTCGTTTTGAATTCAAGCTTGCGATGGGCGCCGTGATGTCGTTATTCCACGATATCATTATTATCATTGGTGCTTTCGCGCTGTTTCAATGGCAGTTCGATTTAACCGTGCTTGCGGCTGTTTTGGCGGTCATTGGTTTCTCACTGAATGATAACATCGTGGTATCAGATCGTATACGTGAAAATTTCCGTAAGATTCGCGGTGCAACACCACGTGAAATTGTCGACATTGCATTGACCGAAACTCTCAGACGTACCATTCATACTTCCATGACCCTATTACTCGTGGTTCTTGCCATGATGTTCTTGGGTGGTGATGGCTTGAAATGGTTCTCTGTTGCAATGTTTGTAGGTGTCTTTGTCGGAACCTACTCTTCGATTTATATCGGAACAGCATTTGCACTGTGGCGTGGTCTGAACCGTCAAGACTTTGTGGTTCAAGTCAAACCTGAATTTGAAGATGATATTCCATAATCTTTAAATTTGAGTGTTATTAAAAATGCCAGCAATCTGCTGGCATTTTTTTTAATAATTACATTTAAGATTGTGTTTTGGTTTTGGCCTCGAAATCGAGCTGACGCTGGCGCTCTCGCCGATTAATCTGCTCAATCTTTTCGAGTGCATACTGAATCGCATAGTAAAATCGGGCAAATAACATCATGACAAAAAAGGTATAAAATACAGATAGGTCAAACTGGTCTGCATGCTGAAAAAATTTTTTATAACAGGCAGCCACCATCGAAACCACCATCATCGTGGCAAAAAAATAGTAAATAAATTGAATGTCTTTATCACGTATTTTTAATTTCATACTTATGGTCCAAAACGTTAACAACAATAAGAAAATTTAATTTTAAGGACGAAAAATTTGTATTTTTGGCAGAATGAATTGACCACATCCGATGTCTGAGCGCCATGCCACACACAGCATGGCAGCGCCAAGATCGAAGCACTGATAGGCAAAAACCCCCAATCGATCATCTACGATTTGACCTTGATCAGAAGTGGGATGCATGTGCGTATTTAGAGTGTTTAAATCGAGTCGTATACCCATACCATGCGCTTTTAAAATCGCTTCTTTGGTGGTCCATACCTTGAACCAATAACGCACATCTTCGTCTAAAGCTTTCCAGCATGCATACTCATCGGGGTGAAAAGCATGCTGAGC
Organism: Acinetobacter sp. ACZLY 512; assembly: GCF_023614015.1. NCBI lineage: Bacteria > Pseudomonadati > Pseudomonadota > Gammaproteobacteria > Moraxellales > Moraxellaceae > Acinetobacter > Acinetobacter sp. ACZLY 512. Next base: position 182,192 of record NZ_JAKIVI010000003.1, on the reverse strand, counting down.
CAAGGCATCAAAGCGGATTTTACGATTCAAACTTTCGATATCTACACCGATATCTACCACGCGATCACTGATTGCCAAGGCATAGTCATCCTGACTGTGTGAATGATTAAACGCCAAGGTTGAATGGCGTAAATACGGTTTTCCGTGCGCGGTTACTGCATAATCCAGAGCATCGATTGATGTGTGTAAATGTCGGGTAATCTGCTGGTCGCGGTAGTCATAGATTTGCTCGCGTTTATACTGCTGATAATCACGTCTGGAAGCAAAATCGATCATTTCTGCCTGAACAATTGCCGAAAGCGGACACACATAAACCTGAATCGTTTTCAAAGCTCAAGCCTCAATCAGGTGTCTTGAGCCAAACACAGCTTGAGTATAGCAACGCGATATCAATGCATTCCCCCATTGACGGAAATAACCTGACGGGTGATGTAGGATGCCTCATCGGAGCATAAAAACCGAACCAGACCGGCCACTTCGTTGGCTTGACCTAAGCGTTGCATTGGGATCATGGCTAAAGCATGCGACTTGACCTCTTCTGTGACCATCTCGGTTTCGATCAGTCCTGGTGCCACACAATTGACGGTGATTTTACGTTTGGCCAGTTCAAGAGATAAGGCCTTGGTTGCACCAATCAGTCCTGCTTTGGCTGCACTATAGTTGACCTGCCCTCGATTGCCCATCACGCCCGAAACAGAAGACAACGTCACAATACGGCCGCCTTTTCTCAACTGAATCATCGGCATGATGATGGGTTTCAATACATTGTAAAAACCATCGAGCGAAGTAGAAATCACTTGATCCCAGTCATCATCTAGCAGTGCCGGAAAGGCTGCATCACGGGTCAAGCCAGCATTGAGCACCACCCCGTAAAAAGCGCCATGCTGTTCAATGAAGGCCTCAAGTTGTTGCTTAGTTCGCTCACGATCGGTCACATCAAACATCAAGACATCACTGCGACGTCCCAGCGCTCGAATCTCATCAGCAACGTGATTGGCTTCGTCAATGCGTGAACGTGCATGCACCACCACATCAAACCCCGCCTGTGCCAACGCCAACGCAATCGCTTTTCCAATGCCTCGACTTGATCCTGTGACTAAAATACGTCTGTTCATATTTGACTCTGCTCTGGCGTCATTGAAGGAGGTTCATATACGGTAAGAACGGCACAAATACGATACCCACCCTCATCAATACAACACTCAAATTGTCCTAAGCCATCATGCATCGACTGTTTCTCAACCCGAATAGTCAACTGTGTCCCCAAGGCAAAAAATGGCACAGGCAGATTCAGCTTACGTGTCCCGAGCAAAAATCCCACCTTGGGCCCTGCGCTGTTTAAATGACCCTGATAACCTGAAAATGCACTAATGGTTTGTGCCATTAGCTCGATACTGGTCCAGGTGGGTAGCCCTTGTGCAGTACAAAACATTAAGTCCGGCTGAATGCTTAAACTTGCCACCGCATACGTATCGGTGATTTCAATCAGATCATTCACCAACAGCATCGGTGCCTCATGCGGAATATACTGGCTGGCTTTTTCTTGTAGGATCATTTTAGGCACCGTCCAAAAATCAAACTGACATTGCTGCCACCAAAAGCAAAGGAATTACTCATCACATAATTCAAAGTATGCGCATGATCATTAGCCATCACATAGCGCTGATCATTGAGTTCAGGGTCTAAGCCCGTATGTTGTTGATGGAGAGGCAGCCACGACTGATCAAGCAATACGTGCTGACAAATAAATGCCTCAATCGCGCCCGCAGCACCTAAACAGTGTCCAGTACGATGTTTGGTGCTACTCAGTTGAGGGCCTTGTTTGCCAAAAACTTGACGCACTGCTTTGATTTCCATCTGGTCATTTTGCGGGGTTGCTGTGCCATGTAAATTCAGATAATCAATTTGTTCAGGCAAAATACCTGCTGTATCAAGTGCGCGCTGCATAGCCTGTGCTGCTCCAACACCCTCTGGGTGCGGTGCAGAAATATGCCAAGCATCCATCGATTCACCTACACCTACCAGCATAATCGGGGCCGACTCACGGGTGAGTAAAAATAGCCCCGCTGCTTCTCCAATATTGATTCCATCACGCTTGTCACCACAGGGCTGACAAATCTCGCGTGAAAGACTTTCTAAACTGTTAAAGCCATTTAAAGTGAGTCGGCAAAGCGTATCGACCCCACCCACCAGCACTGCATCGACCAATCCAGCTTGAAGCAAGCGCTGGCCGGAAATAAAAGCTTTGGCACTCGATGAACATGCTGTTGAAATGGTATAAGCAGGTCCTTGCCAGCCCAAATAGGCACGCAATCCTTTTGCCAATGCATTCATTTGTTGTTTGTGATGATTAATTTTGGCATGCGGCTGATCATGAAAATGGGCGGTAAAGAGTGCCTCATTATCGGAAATACCAGACGTTGACGTTCCCACAACCACTGCCAATCGCGTTGAATCTAAGTGCGCTGTCATTTGACGAAGTGGCTTTTCAATTTGCTGTAATGCGGTAACAGCAAACCTAAGGTTACGTGATTGCCATTTTTCACATTCAGGTGGTAAATGCTCAACCATCTCACCAGTATAAGCACCCACCCAGACCTCGCGCTCTACAAGTAGATCCGAACGGAGGCTTAAACTCGGCGCAACATCCGAGCAGCCTAATTGTGTGCGCAGTTGACTCGGCTGGTCGCCCAATGCCGACAGGCTGGCACTCAGTTGTATCCCAACGGCAGCAGCATGGTGATGTTGATCTTGCATAATGATGGTTCTAGTTGGATTCTAAAGTGTTTTCAATGGATGAAAAGGTCATATGATACGGCACCTGAATATTATCAAGATCGATCGTGTCGGAGCTGTGCCGAAGATTCAATACTTTTTGATTTTGAATATAAACGTCTTGGCCAGTTGCGGTGGGTTTTACCGTTATCGTAGCGTTTGATTGCTTGGTAAAATCAGGGTAAGTGGCCACCAGAATATCGCGGACTAAAAATTCAAATGGCAACAGTCGCATTTCATCAATTCGCTGCCTCACGATCACCCGACGGCCATCGTAGTCCACATCAAATAGTTGCTGTCCTGTCAAGGTCAATGCCACCATTTGCAATGCTTCGCCTTGCTGACGCTGATACAGCAAAAAACTAAACTGCTTGCTGCGCCAACGGACATCGACCTGATCCTGTCGGACGTAATCGCGATGTTGTTGCTGTAATTGTGCCCACTGTGGCTGCGGCAATCCAGGTGCTTTGGGCGTAAAGCTTTGACATGCACTCAGCACCGCCATGATTGCGCCAATCACCATCCATCGTCCGCATGTTGTTAAATACATCGGCATGACTTATACGGCCTCCTGACGACAATATTCAGCCAAGTTACTCAAACGCCGTTTGGCATTTTTATGCATTGGGTTCTTCATGTCCCAAGCGTAACCTGCCAATAATGAGGCAATCATGCGCTCAATCTCGTGATTTTTTTTGCTAGAAAATACGACATCCTGAAATTCACCTGAATACCATGCCTCGACATAGGCACGAAATACACTGATCCCCTCACGCAACGGTTTTTCATACTCGTTCAGCCAATCGATACACTCACCTTGTAAATGACGCACAACCAAAGGCACCGCCAAACTCGATGATTTCATGGCAATGGTGACTCCCGACGAAAAAACCGGATCGAGAAACTCGCCTGCATTGCCAAGCAGTGCATAATTGGACTGAGCCAAATGTTTCACATTGGCGGAATATCTGGTCAGGCTATTTACAGGCATATCGAACTTCGCCTGCGCAAGAACCTTCGACAAACTCTGGTCATCGGCTAGAATGCGGCGCAATAAAGGTTCAGGTTGATCTTGCGCAGGATCATGGCTTAGGTATGTTTCAAAAAAGTCATGTTCGGCCACCACCCCAAAAGAGCTGCGGCCATCCGCAAAGGGAATTAGCCAGTACCAAGCACGGCGGTCTTTATCATGCACTGTAATTAAAATCTTTTGACGATCAAAGGCAGGGTTATCGCCTATGCCATCTTCAATATGGGTAAACAATGCCCGACGAACAGGAAAGTTCGACGGCGACTCCAAATCAAGCAATTTTGGCAGCACGCGACCAAAACCACTGGCATCGAGTAAAAATTTGGCCTGAATTTGATAGCTTTGTCCATCTTCGCTGCGCACGGTCACGCACGGCTCTTTTGAGTCGACATCGACGCTGAGCACATCGTGTCCAAAGCGCAGATCAGCACCCAATTGTTGGGCTTGCTGCGCTAAAAGATGATCAAAGTCGCTGCGGCGAACTTGCCATGTGGTGCCTGGGCCATCACTAAATTTATCGGTGAAATCATAGAAACTACGTTCGGTTCCACGTAAAAAAGCGGCGCCATTCTTAAACTGAAAAGCACAGGGTTCAACATGTGCTCGAATGGTCTCCAGCAGCCCTGCTTCTTCTAAAAATACCATACACTGCGGCAGTAAAGATTCGCCTATGGAAAAGCGCGGGAAATGCTGTTTCTCTAGCACTAGCACATTAAGGCCATGCTGGCGCAGCAATGCAGCGGCCGAGCTTCCCGCCGGGCCAGCACCAATAATCACCACATCGGTGTATTCATTCGAGTGTTTTAAACTAGATGGCTGCATACGACACATGACCTGTAAATTTTAGTTATTGGACGGATAATGTGAAATCACCTGATGCGCTTCATCGGCTTTGGTAAATAGCGTCGCATATACAAAGGAAAAAATGACGCCAAACAAAACCGTCAGACCAAAACAATGAATTGCATAGGTATTGCTTAATGATAATAAACCAAAACCGAGCAAAGTCGACATCATACACAAGAATAATGCCATCCCCACGACCTGTGGATGATCGTGACCGTGACGATAGAAAATGGCATAGTCCACACCAATTCCAACAATCAAAAAGGTGGCCATAATACTAAACAGATTGATCTCGACACCAAGCCATGCCTGAATTGCAAAAGTCGTCAGTAAGGCCAGCGATACAGGCATCACCAACGGAACAACCGACCTTGGCCCATAAATAGCACCCAATCCAACAGCCAAGGCGATCAATGCGTAAAACAGCAAGTGCTGGGCCTGTATGCGGTGTTGTTGGAATAAATCTGACAATTCTTGTACGGGCTGCTGCAAAATAATCTGATTATTTTCCAGCGCACGTAATGAACTACTGTCCTGAATACCACTTAGCATGACCAGTCGTTCGGTCGGACTCACCTGCAAAAATGCCAGTGGATGCTCGCTAAATGCGTCTAAGGTCAGCGCAGGTGTCTTTCCAAGCTGTTGCTGCCAGCGTTGCAACGTCTCCAGCGGCAAACCCAGCGCTGTTGCATATTGTGCCAATTCAGTTGCTGGGATTGTTTTGAGCATTGCAATATGTTGCTGTTGCTGCGCTACCGTTGGAATCCATTGCCCGAGTGCCTGCACACCAGTCAACTGCCCTTTTGCCTGTAACTGGGCAAGCTGCCCCAGCAAACGCTGTTCGTTTTGTTGCATATGCTCGGGTGTATCGCCGCGCACAATAAAATATTCACTGCCTTGCTGTCCGGTAAAGCGGCTACGCACATAGTGATCTTCCTGCTTAAGCACCTGATCCATGCTTTGCAAGTTGCGAATGTCATCATTAGGTTTTAAAAACAACAGACTGACACCACCAATTACAACAATCGAAAGCAGCGTCAGGTAGCGCACGCGTGTGTGCTGCAAGAACCAGACACGCACTTTGCCCACCCATGCCAAATGTCGAATAGCTGCTTCGGCATGCAATGGAGGCAATCGAGGCAATAGCAAAATGCTGGTGATCCACGCCGAGACCAGCCCCACAATAGAAAACACGGCAATCTGGCGAAAGCCCGGAAATGGCGTAATACTTAAAAACAGATAGGCCACCACAGTGGTCATAAGCCCCATAAACAAGCTGGGCAATAGCGGTTTTAAAACGGCAAATCCATTGAGCTTGCGATGTTGTGACTGCATCGCCATAAAGTAAAAAGAAAAATCGACACATACCCCGATCAAACTTGCGCCGAATACCAAGGTCATCAGATGTATTTCAGAAAAAATCCAGTGAGTGACAGCAAAAGCCACCAAACTGCCTGTAGTGACGGCAATAAACTCGGTAAGGAGTGGGCGAAGTGAACGAAAACCAAACCAAACCAGAAACACCAATCCCAGCGTAGAGCCTAGGCCAATCGTGGAAATTTCTTGTTTGGCCGACTGGGTACCATAATTGGCAAACAGCAACGTACCTGTCCAGTGACTGGTCACCTGCATGCGATTCAACTGTTGTCGAGTCGTATCGATCCATGCCGATACTTGCTCTTGATAGTCGATATTGTACGGGCTTTTGCTCAGATTCAAGGTAAATAAGCGAGAGATTTTTCCCGGCTCATGCAGCGTGGCAAAACCATTTTCCAGTTCAATATTGCTGCTTTGCAGGTGCTGTGCATTGGCCATCAGATAGCGACTAAACAGCATGAATGGATCTTGGGTTAGTCCTTCTGCTGTCACGGGCATACCCGGCGTCATCAATTGCAGCAAACTTTTTTCGGTCAGTGCGGCATAGTCCTGCTTTTGTAGCAGGGCTTGATCCTCTGGGCTAAGCAGGCCATCACGATGCTGGTACATCACTCGACCAATCTGCTCTACGTCGGCTTGAGGCTTTAAGGGTGTAAATAACGGATTATGCCGCAATGACTGCTGCAAACTTTGCGTGGCCTGCTGCATCTGCGCGGGTGTCTTGGCATCGAGCACTAAAAATACGGTCTGGTTGAGCTGTCCCGCGACATACTGTTGCGTACGTTCTAACTGGGTATCTTGACTGAGTTTTGGCAGTAGGGCAAAAACGTTGGTTTGAATATGAATGTCTTTTTTTAACCATGCAACGCCCAAGATTAGGCTAATGACCAATAAGATCATGAGCCATACCAAGCCGAGCTTATTTTGCCAATTGGAAAAGTGCATTTTCATGAGCAGTGAGTGTCGCAGGTTGAGCGCGTTGTTGGCTAAAATTCAGAACAGTGCTGTTATTGCCTTTTTCAACAATCACGATTTGGTTAATAAATTGCTGACCATTTAAATCTACTTGTGAAAAAAGCTTTTTAAATAAAGTACTTTTTGGCGTCATTTGAATCGACCAGCCTTGTGGATTGATCTTGGCCTGCGTCACATTAAAGTGCTGATCCAATACTGCTGGATTACCCGACATCAATTGTAAAAACAATGTCGCCACAGAACCATAAGGTGATTTGGCCACATCTAACTGACTCATGCTTTTACTGGTTTTTTGAATCAGTTTAGTCGGCGTGACCACAATATCGGCTTGTACAGGACGCTGTAACTGCCACAGCACACCGCTGTTTTTTGAAAATACGAGCTGACCTGTTGAAACAAAAGTTTTATTTAACGACGCCAGCTTCTTTTTTTGCTCAAAATCAGCACGTACTGTCGAGGTTTGTGCCAGTTGTTTAAAGATCTGGTTTACCTCAGGCGATGCAGCATGCGCATTGTTGAAAAGAACGATACCCAATAACAATGCACTCAAAACCGCCATCACGGCGCTGTGCCAGCGATGTGCCACATGACCAAAATGCTGTGTACTCATGCTTATGACTCCTTTGAAGGATGGAAGTCGGCCCATGCATTCAAACGCTCGAACAAGATTTTGGGCGACTGAAAACACATGGCTTTGCTCTGGATATCCACTGCCACTTGTGTCGTGTAGCCTTTGGTTAGACGTTGACCTGTTTCATTGTCGAAGATCACATACTCGATTTTCAAACGAGTCTCCCATTCTTTTAAAATGGCGCGAACCCGAATTTTTTGCTGAAACTGAATGCCTTGCACATATTTGACATGGCTTTCAATCACTGGCCAGAGATAGCCCGAGGCTTGCATTTGCCGATAGTTATAATCAAATTGATCCAACAATTTACAGCGCGCAATTTCGAAGTATTTCAAATAATAGCCGTGCCAGACCACATTCATGGCATCCACATCGTGAAAAGGCACTTCAATGATAACCTCAGCCTGCATATTGCTGCTCCTGTTGCTGCATCCAAGATGTATTGGACAATTCAAAGTTGGCGAAACGATCAACAATCTGTTGCAGTTCGGTTTGCAATGGTCGGTCTTCAATGAGTAATTCAAATGAGGCTAAGGTCCAATCGCGAAATGAGCCCAATACAGGGCTAATCTGAGTCGAACGTCCTTTTAAATGCAGTGCTTGTACACTGGCACAGCACAGCGCTGCCATCACCTGCTCGGTTAATGCAATCACACGGCTTGCATCTCGGGCGGCAATGGTGCCCATACTGACTTTATCTTGGTTATGGCATTCGGTAGAACGAGAAAAAATTGAAGCCGACAATGTATGTTTTAAGGCTTCTGCAGTCCAAGCAGATACGGCAATCTGAACCGCTTTAAAGCCATGATTGAGCGGCAAACGCTCTGCTGTGGCACCCGTCAGATTACGCGGTAGGCCGTGATTCATTTTATGATCGACCAATTGCGCCAGCTGACGATCCATCAAATCGGCCAGATTGGCCACCATGATTTTCATGCTGTCCATGGCCTGTGCAATATGCCCGCCATAGAAATGACCGCCGTGCAAGACCCGTAACTGATCGGGATCAATCAACGGATTGTCATTGCTTGAATTAAGTTCATTTTCGATAAACTGACGTAGCCAGACTTTTGAATCTTCAAATACACCAATCACATGAGGCGCACAACGTAGCGAGTAACGATCTTGCAGACGCGGACTTTGCGCCGCTGTTTGAGCCGCCTCGTTAAGCCACGTACGCAATTGTGCCGCGATTTTTTGCTGACCCGGATGCGGTTTTTGAGCAAATAAAACTTCATCAAAATGGCTAGGATTACCGTCGAGTGCGACCACATTCAGTGCAGTAACCAAGGTCGCCGCCGTACTCAATTGTGCTGCACGCATATAATTCAGACAGGCCAGCGCGGTCATGACCGCCGTTCCGTTCATTAGTGCCAACCCCTCTTTAGGGCGTAACACCAACGGCTGTATGCCTTTTGCACGATACACATCGGCCACAGGCACGATTTCACCCTGATAATAGACTTCACGTTCGCCAATCAGGGTTGCAGCAATATAAGACAGCGGTGTGAGATCACCACTTGCGCCTACCGAGCCTTCCGAGGGAATAACCGGAATAATATTTTCATTGAGCATCCATGTGAGACGTTCAAGCAGCGTTAGTGATACGCCCGAAAAGCCACGTGCCAATGAGCATAAGCGCACCAAGACCACCGCACGGGCACTCACCAGATCCAGATTTTGCCCTAGTCCGCAGCCGTGAAAGCGTGACAAATGTAGCGGCAACTCATGCACCTGATGTGCAGGCACATTGACCAAGCAAGAATCACCATAACCTGTGGTCACACCATAAATAACACCATCTCGTTGCAGCAATTCATCCAGAAAGTCTGCTCCACGCTGGATACGCCCGCGCCACTCGGCATCGTTCGGCAAGGCCACCATGGCCCCCACATGTGCAACCTGAACCACGTCTTCAATCTGAAGTGGCTGTAGTCCAACGGTAATGGGTGTGCTGGCTGCGATCTTCAAATTATTTGTTCCAAAAATGATAAAAGTTAAACCATTGATACGGTGCGCGTAGGCAATGCTGCTCTAATAATGCAACATAGCGCCCTGTGACCTGTTGCATGGCGTGCAGACGATCTTTTCGAGGTAAATTGACGACATCAGCAATCTTATGCACATGCACTTCAAACTGCTGCTGATGTCGATAACAAAACACGGCTAAAACCGGCACCTTGAGTAAGCTGGCCAGTATCCAGGCACCTTGTGGCCATGTGGCTTCACGTCCTAAAAATGCAAGATGCTGAACGCGATCAGAATCTACAGGCGTTCGATCTGCCGCAATAATCACCCATTCCCCTTGTTTGAGTTTTTCTTCAAGTAAAATGGCGGTTTCAAGTCCAAGTTCATCGACTGAAATTAGATTGACATCGACCTGATCATTGAGACGTTTTAAAAAGCGATTAAATTCAGTGGCATTTTTTTGATACACCAAAATCGTGACTTTCTGCGGATGTTCCGCTTTAATCGCCCGAAATAATTCGATATTACCAAAGTGAGACACCACCATTAAGGTACCTTTTTGGTAGGCTTCACGAAAATGCTGATCGCCAAATAGCTTTAATTTTTGTTCAGAAACATCGCCCAGCCAGCCTTCCATTTTATCTAAAATACATTCGCCGAAATTCATAAAATGACGGTAGCTGTGTAGCCATGAAGGCGCCGAAATAAAGGGCGAACGTGTACCAGCAAACTGGTGTAATTGCCTTAAATAAGCCAGCGATGCCTGACGTGCAGTCACCGCAAATAGCCAGTACCATGCAATCACGATAAGCATCAATTTGCGGCAGAGCCAGCGCCCGCCCAAGCGATAAAAATACAGCACGACCATCAGCAGGCTTGAACTGCCACGCTCTCGGATTTTGCTCCAATCTTGTGTCGGCTGCTGCATATTTAGCCCTTAATTTTTTGTTTCAACAATCGTGGTAAGCGCTTGAGCATACCGCCCACCAAGCGAATATGTGCCTGCGTCACCCCAATATTGTCACGCAACAAATGATAGTGCGAGATTCCATCATCAGGGTAAATCACTGGCGTTGGTACATTAATAAAATGCAGATTTTCCCATTTGAGACGTACTAAAATTTCGGTATCGAAGCCCATACGCGGTTGGAACTTGCTTGCTTGAATCAGTTTAAGGGTGGGTGCCAGCGGATAAACGCGAAAACCACACATACTGTCTTTAATCTCAAACGATAAACTTTGAATCCAGACCAAAATATGCGTCAGATAACGTCCATACAAACGTTCTTTCGGGATGGAGTCATCAAATATAGGCTGCCCGATAATCACGCGATCGGGATATTGCTGCGAGACCGTCAGAAATTTTTCAATATCATCCCAGTGGTGTTGGCCATCGCAATCGATTTGTAAGGCATGGGTCAGGCCCAACTGATCGGCATAGATCAGGCCTGTGATGACGGCCTGCCCTTTGCCCTGATTATATGGATGTTCGAGCAGATGAACCTTGATGTATTTCTGATCCAGCTCACGCATCTTTTGGGTACAATGGGCATCACTGCCGTCATTAATCAAAATGATCTGCAAATCGAATTGATCAAGCGTGGCCACGAGCTGATCCAAATGGTGCGGATGATTAAACACCGGAACAATAAAACCATAATTCGTCATGTTAAACATCCTGACCCAAATCTGTTTCGATAAAGCTTAAACGTCCAGTGGCCATGCTGGTTTGAGCTTGAGCAAATGTATAGCTGATCTTGTTGGCCTTACGTATCAGCGTTAACTCAACAATAGAATATGGCAAAATTGCCTGCTGAAATTTCACTTGTTCATAACCATTGCACCACACCAAATCTGGCCAAACCTCCCGAGCAAAGGCTTCGGCACAGCCAATTAAGGCTACGCCCGGATAAACAGGTTGATTCGGAAAATGCCCTTTAAAGCATTCCAGTTCTGGCACAAATTCCAGCCGATAACGCCAAGCCTCATCGCATGATAGGCGCTGAAGTATCACAGGCTGCTGCATCGGCTCAAAAAGCCGCTTTAAATACCGATGATCGAGCTTGGACTGCGTATTGTGTGGCAGCTCTGTTAAAAAGCGCCACAAACGTGGAATTGCAATAGGCTCCAGCGCTTCTTGCAATGCCTGTTTAATTTTTGCCACCCAGTACTGCTTGCCTTCGGTGCTCAACTGTTGATGTGCTTCTTCATGCAACACCACAATACAGGCCAGCAACTGACGCTGCTGACGATCGATCAATAATGCATGGCACTGCTTGACCCATGATAATGTGGCAATCGCCTGCTCAATGGCATCTAAACTCAGACGTTTCTCTTCAAGTTTAATCAATCGGTCGGCACGTCCGCCCAAATGAAAGCCATGCCCCAAATGATCCGAATCTGCCCATACAGCCAAATCACCCGTGATGATCCAGTCATCGGTATGCGCATGCGCGGTTTGCACCATTAAATGTTGCTGATCGATACGAATCTGAACATCGTCAAATGCCCGCCATGGGTGCAAATCCTGATCCCGAAAGGCAATCCCACCGGTTTCAGAACTCCCCAGAATTTCGGTAATCGTAAAATCGACCTGTGCACGCACACCATCATCGAGTTTGCCTCCCGATGAAAAGACGATCTCGTTACGACTCAAGGTGTGATCTGCAGGCCATCGCTTGAGCAATGCAGGGCTTGAAATCAATATATTCGCGATTCCCTGCGCAGCAAAAGCATTCTGAACAGCAAGGATTTCTTCAGGAAATGTCAATTGCGGCGCATAGAAACTCCGTCCACCGACCAAGGGCCAAAGTACTTTAAACAGCAGGCCATAAATATGCTGATGGCTAACTGTTGCCAAGCTGACGGCCGTAGATGAAATTGCAAATGTTGCATGAAGCCCGATTACCTCAAGCAGCAATTGCTCGAGCGTTCGTGCAATGAGCTTTGGCTCTCCGGTCGAACCTGAGGTATAAAAATCAATTTGAGCCCGAGCAGCAAAATTCGGACTGACATCCAATACGAGCGGCGCAAGAGTACGGTCAACTTCCTGACGACTTAAAAAATAAATCGATTCAGCTTTAAATTTCTGTTCAAGCTGCGCCACTTTGTGTGGCGGCAAACGTAAATGCTTTCCAGCCTGCAAAGCGGCAAAGAAAAGCACCAGAAAGTCATAGCTGTCTTGTTCCCAGAGCGCCCAAACAGGCTCGATCCGCTGGGCAATCCAGGCGGCTTGCTCACCCACATCCTGCCAGAAATCGGCAAATGATATGGGGTGTAAGTCTCGGTTAAAGGCCAGAGGCAAAGTTGACGCTATACGCTGACTTAAAAGATCATTCATTATTGTGCTGCAAACGCTGGTGGCGTTTTCTTAAAATAAATTCGCCAATTAATAAAATTCCCATGAGGACATAGGAAATAAAACCATTATAAAGTACCCAGATCTCGGTGGACGCATACACACTGGTCCACCATGAAATGGCCGCATTGAGAATAAAAAAACCACACCATACAAAGGTCACTCGGCGCGTCCACTGTACGCCCGAGGCTGGTAAGTCAGGCTGCATGATTCGGGCAAAACGTTCAATCATGGAAGGTGGGCGCCACAAAGTCGATGCAAAAATGGCAAAGGTCCCCAGACTGGTCAATACAGGATAGACTTTTAGCCACATATGGTCATTAAACAAGACGCTCATGGCACCACACACCACAGTAAATAGACTGAGAGGCCATAAAAAAGCGCTACTTTTGACCAGTAAACGTAGTAAACCAAGCGCAATCAGCATAATACTGACTGCCATAAAGCTGCCTCGGGCCAGACTCCAGCCGACCAAAAAGGGATAGGCCACAAACATGAGGGCAATCAACACCTGCATTAATTTTTGCATGGATAGGCGATTCCTATTTCATATTTGTGGATGAGTCCACTTCGATATCGGCCAATGTCACCAGCATGAGCGTTTATCACCATCATGCAGTCACCCCGTGCGTATCACTCATATCCGTCAGGCTTTTTGCTGACTTTCAACCAAAGCCACCAAGCTCTGGATCGAACGAAAATGCTGTTTAGTTTCATCCGATTCAGCATTCAAATGAATGTTGTAGCGTTTTTTAAGGGCCAAACCTAGCTCCAAGGCATCAATAGAATCGAGCCCCAAGCCTTCACCAAAAAGCGGTGCAGTATCATCAATGTCAGCGGCTTGAATATCTTCCAATGCCAATACATCAATGATCATTTGTTTTAATTCATTCGCAAGATTGCTCATGTAAATCACTCATATCAAAAATCTGACCCATACCGATTAAAAGCGTAAACACATCTAAATGTGACACTTAAACCAGCGAAAAAAGTTGAAAACTGTCTTGTTGATCGAGAATGTTCAACCCATCACGCGACCTTCTTGCATTTTTGTTAAATTGACAGGCCCACGTCGCACCATTATAGCCTGCATTTATCGATTCGCGTGTACTGCGATGCAGTTTTGATGCGTCACAATTTGCCATCATCCGTGAAACGTTCGGGAATATTGTGCGATAAACGTGGAACACAATCATGAATAAATTGATGAGATCTTGCATCAGAAATGTAATCAGGCCAACACGCTGCACCATCGAGATAAATGCTACTACTTCAGCTTGTGCCAGCCGCGCCATGCGTGTTGTTCCGATGCATTCCAAAACGCATAAAAGCCAAGTGCTTCTATTTCCTGCGAAGAGATTAATCCTTCAAGCGATAAATTTGGCGCCTCCAAGCTGACCACTGCCGACATAGCAAAAGCGTCAAATGTCACTTTATCATCGTAAATCTCTGGCAATGGCTCTTCGTAAAACACCACCATGACGCGTTTTACCTGTGGTTGTGTTTTTAAAATGGCGTAGGCTTCAATCATGGCTTTCGACCATGAGCAACTTAAGCTCGTCGAAATAGTGTCATCTTGACATAAAATCGAATATAGGCCGCCAATGGCATTATGAACCGATGTTGAAAACTGCGTAGGTGATGGGGTCTGGTCGGTCAAAACATCTTTTAAGATGCCATAGGTTTTGGTTTCATCGCCATAACATGAAGCCCAGACAATATAGTCGACTGCTTGCTCATTCACGGTCTCGATGGCCACATTTAAGGCCAGCTTGGCCAATGCCGAAAGTCTCCGACGCTGCATGGCGGGTACAGATTCTAAAGCACTTAGCCCCTCACCAGCATAACAATGTCGTAAAGAAGAAAGATGAAGTTTGAGCATGTAAAATTTCAGCCTATTTTCATTATTGTGTTGAAACCGCACGAATTATAGCATTAGTCGATTCAGTAAAAACAAACGCTAAAGGCGATGCATGAGGATGCATCCACACAAACACGCAATAAAAAACCCCGAACATGTTCGGGGTTTCTCGATTGAGCAATTAACGCTTAAATTTCTTCTCGGCTTTCTTGAACTTCTGTACATAACGACGACGACGAGCAGCCACACGTTCATCGACTTGCGATTTACGCCCTTCAAATGGGTTTTCAGAGGTTTTAAAGTCGATGCGAACAGGTGTACCCTCAAGCTTGTATACTTTACGGAATACATTTTCGAGGTAACGGCGATAATCCGCTGGTGTTTTATCAACCTTGTTTCCGTGAATCACAATCGTTGGTGGATTTTGTCCGCCCATATGCGCATAACGCATCTTGATACGACGACCGCTCACCATTGGAGGTTGATGCGCTTCGGTGGCATCATTCAAAATCTGGGTCAGTTTGGCTGGTGAAACTTTCAGATTTGCCGACTCGTAAGCACGGTGAATCGATGGATACAGCTCACCAACACCTGTGCCATGTAAAGCAGAGATCAAGTGAATTTTTGCCCATGGAATAAAGTCAAAACGGCGCTCGACATCAAGCTTACATTGCTTGCGGTCATATTCGGTCATGTTATCCCATTTATTAATGGCAATCACCATGGCACGGCCAGCTTCAAGCGCATAACCGATCAAGTGTAAGTCTTGCTCGACAATGCCTTCACGCGCATCGACCACCACCACAACCACATGCGCATCTTTCATGGCTTGTAGCGTCTTAACGACCGAGAATTTCTCAATCATTTCATCGACTTTACCCTTACGACGCACACCCGCAGTGTCGATCAGCGTATATTGACGTCCATCACGCTCAAATGGAATATAAATCGAGTCACGCGTTGTGCCTGGCTGGTCAAATGCCACTACACGCTCTTCACCTAACAGGCGATTGACCAAGGTCGATTTACCCACATTCGGGCGACCAATAATCGCCAAACGCAAGCCTGTGGCTTTGTCGTGTTCTTCAGGATTTTCATCTTCAGGCACATCTACTAGCACATCTTCAAGCATTTGTGCCACGCCACGACCATGGCTGGCCGCCACATGTAACGGCTCACCAAAGCCAAGTTTGTAAAACTCAACCACAGCGGCTTCTGCATGTACTCCGTCTACTTTGTTGGCTACAAGGTAGACTTTTTTACCTAAGCTACGGATTTCACGTGCGATTTGCTCATCCGATGCCAACAGACCTGCACGGGCATCGACCACAAAAATGATGATGTCTGCTTCATGAATGGCTGTTTTGGATTGTTCAGCCATGTAGGCATCAATGCCCGCCTCACCCTCACCAATACCACCGGTATCGACAACAATAAATGATTTATTTTGGTAAACCGCATCACCATATTTACGGTCACGGGTAAGCCCTGCAAAATCAGCCACGAGTGCATCACGACTCTTGGTAATCTGGTTAAACAATGTTGATTTTCCGACATTCGGACGACCAATGAGCGCAATAACGGGTTTCATAGAGTAACCTTTTTCAAGATCTGCCATCTCTCATGGCATCTGCATCAGAAACGATAAATAAGGAAGACAAAAGGCCAGAGGCCCAAATAAAAATACGGGGTTTTGAATGGTTTAGTATTCAAAATACCCCGATGAATTTGATAAGCGTTTCGCCGAGCGGCTAGTTTAACACAAGCTGAGGAAAAATTAACGTACTTCCCAGATGGTTAAGGCACCTTTTGCGGTAGAGGTATATAAATGACCGTCTACTACACGCAGCGAACTGACTTCTCCACGTGTTTTGGCACGCCCGATGAGCTGACCAGAATTTGGATTGATCAAATGAATCACGCCATCTAGATCACCCACCACCAAGTCTTTTCCGAGCATAACAGGATTACTTAACTGACGATTGAGCAGTACATCACTTTCCCAGAGCTTCGAACCTGTACCTAAATCAAAGGCACTAAGTTTACCGTCGCTTTGCGAAATAAACACTTTGTTGTCATAGACAGCCGGACGCTTGTTACTGCTTGAATCCTGATTCCATACCACACTCAAATTAGTGAGGTCAGTAACTGTCACTTGACCTTGATAACTCACCGTCACCAAATATTGGCCAGAAACGACCGGATCACCATCGATGTCGATCAGGCGCTGTACGTCAGAACGTCCTTCACTTACAGCAACGCGGCGCTGAAAACGTGGAATACCGCTGATGACGTCAATACCATAAACATAGCCGTTGGCACTGGCTGCAACAACTGTACGGTCGTCGAGCATGACAGGTGATGGCTGGCCGCGCAAACTAAATTGAATGCTTGGCATTTTGTAGGTCCAGACCTGCTGACCTGTGGCAGCATCGTGTGCAAACACTGTACCGTCATTGGCGATGGTGGTGACGCGTCCTTGATAAATCAGAGACGGACTAAGCACAGCACCACTAAGCTGTACTTTCCACTTTTGCTCACCCGTTTGCTGATCAAGCGCGAAAAGTTCACCTTTTGCAGTCCCGACCACGACAATACCTTCACCTGCGACCGTACCCGCAGTCAGACGATGCTTGGTCACACGTGTAGTCCAGAGGCGATCTTTACCACGATATGCCGAAACTTTACCTTTCGGATCTGGTACAAAAATGACTCCATTGACATTATCAAGCTGAAGACGCAAAGGATCTGCCTTAGGCATTGATGACACACGTTGAGAATAAACAGGTACGAGCGCTTGCGTTTGCGTCTGTGCAAGTTTAGGCAAAGGATTCGGCTTGGCCTCTTCCTTTTTTAACTTGTTGGTTGAACAACCGACTAAGGCGGCTGATACAATCATTAATGCAAACGGAAATTTATACTTTATATCCATTAAGACTCATCCACCTGTGTGTCTAGAATCGGGCGCTCGATCTCAGGATCATCTACTAAAACGCCTACACTTTCGAGTTTAATTTGTAAAATTTGACGCTCTTGTTTACGTTCTAGCAAAACATCCCATGCACTTTGATACGCCTTGCGAGCAGAAGCGATATCATTTTTTGCAACGTAGACATCGCCGCGAGCTTCTTCAGCTGTGGCTTTGAATGCTGGATCGGTAACAGATGATAGCGTTTTTAACGCCTCATCATACTTCTTTTGCGCAAGTTGCGCATTAGATAAACGTAATTTGATGAGTTGCACAAGCCCTTCATCATTTATTTTTGTAGTCTCGATTTTTTTCAGCGATTTTTCAGCGCCTGCATAATCACCTTTGTCGTAGGCAATTTTAGCCAACATGAATTCAACTTGAATCGCTTGAATTGAATCTGGTGCATCTTTGACAATCTTGTCTGCTGCTGCATAAAGATTATTGAGTGCATCTGGATTCGATTCAGCCGCTTGCGCCTGATCCATCAGTTGCTGAACTTTTGCGGTACGAGTCTGGTTTTCAGCCAAGGTTTTCTTTTGCCAATACTGCCAACCCAAAAAGGCAATGAGCGCAATAAGGATCCCGATAATAAGAGCTGAACCATATTTTTTACTGAACGACTTCAAGTTATCGAGTTGTTCTTCTTCACTTAATGCGCTCATGCGTGTGTCCTTTATCCTTCAAATCTTCAGCTTAATTTGCAATTTTTTCAATTAAAAATGGTACAAGCGCCGAGAGCGCAACCTGAGACTGTTCTGCAGTTGCCAACTCTTTAATCGCAAGCTCCTGTGCAGTCCACTCTCGTTCTCCAAGAATCACAGCAAAGCGCGCACCAGATTGGTCGGCTTTTTTCATTTGACTCTTCATACTGCCCTGAGAACCGGTTTTAATTCGAAGCGGATGGTTGAGCTGCTCGAGCTGATCACGCACCTGTTCTGCCAGCACCAGTGCCTTGCCTTGATAGGCCGGTTCGGCCACTAAAAAGACATCACAATCACGCACGGCTTGAACCTGTTCAACTTGCTCAAGCAAGAGTAAAAGTCGCTCCATGCCCATGGCAAAACCTACCGCAGGTACAGATTGATCCGCCTTACCTTTGAGTTGCCCCACCAGACCATCATAACGACCGCCTGCACATACCGTCCCTTGCGAACCCAACAACGTTGTGGTCCATTCAAATACCGTTTTGTTGTAGTAATCGAGACCACGAACCAGTTTTTGGTTAATGCCAAACGATACGCCCGCCTGAGTCAGATAATCTTGCAATTGCTGGAAATGAGCCAGACTTTCTTCTTTAAGAAAATCATGTAATTTCGGTGCATTTTCCAAAATCTTTTGAGTTGATTCAATTTTCGAATCTAAAATACGTAGTGGATTGGTGCCCAAACGACGCTGAGAATCTTCATCAAGTGCATCTTTGTGCTGATTTAAAAAATCGACCAATGCAGCTCGATATTCAGCACGCTCATCCATTTCACCCAAGGTATTGAGCTCAAGTTGAACTTTATCGGATACACCCATGCGTTTCCACAAACGTGCCGTCATCATGATCAGTTCGGCATCGATGTCTGGCGTTGCCACCCCAAAGGTTTCTACACCAAACTGATGAAATTGACGATAACGTCCCTTCTGTGGTTTTTCGTAGCGAAACATAGGTCCAACATACCAAACACGCGGAGTGGCGCCACGCAGTAAGTTGTGTTCGAGCATGGCACGTACACAACCTGCAGTACCTTCAGGACGCAGTGTTAAAGATTCTGGTGGTGTTCCTTTGTCGAGAAAGGTGTACATTTCCTTTTCGACAATATCCGTTGCATCACCAATTGCACGCTTGAATAAGCCTGTTTGTTCAACAATCGGCAAGCGAATCTGTTGGTAACCGTATGCATCCATCAAAGAAGCGAGATGCTGTTCAAGACGTCTCCATGCTGGCGTTTGAGCAGGAAGAACGTCATTAAAACCTTTAATTGCGACAATTGAACTCATGATGAACTACGAATAATTTCTTTAGATTTAGCTTCTTCGATCTCTTTCACACGCTGACGAACCATTGATTCGATTTCATCAACCAACTGGTCCGTATCGATCAGGTGACTTTTTTCACCGTTACGATAGACCAATGAACGAGGAGAAGCACCCACAACACCGATATCAGCTTCCTTCGCCTCACCCGGACCATTTACCTTACACCCAATCACCGACAGATCCATTGGGGTACGAACATCTTCTAAGCGCTCTTCAAGCGATTGCATGACCTTGATCACATCAAACTCTTGACGAGAACAGCTTGGACACGCAATAAAGTTAATCCCGTTTGAACGCAAACCAAGTGATTTGAGAATATCAAAGCCGATTTTAACTTCATCTTCTGGCTCAGCTGCCAAGGAGATACGCATAGTATCGCCAATGCCTTCCATCAGCAAGCCACCGAGTGCAATCGCAGATTTGACCGTGCCTGTGCGGTAAATCCCAGCTTCGGTTACACCCAAATGCAGTGGATTATCAATCTGCTGCGAAAGCAAGCGATAAGCATCCATGGTTAAAAATACATTCGATGCTTTCACACTGACTTTAAACTCATGAAAGTTCAAACGATCTAAAATATCGATATGACGCATGGCCGATTCAAGCAAGGCTGCACCTGTCGGTTCGCCATACTTTTTTTGCAAATCTTTTTCTAGCGAGCCAGCATTGACACCAATACGGATCGAAATATCATGATGACGAGCCGCGGCCACCACTTCACGCACTTTTTGATCAGAGCCGATATTGCCTGGGTTGATACGCAAGCAGTCTGCTCCGTAATCAGCCACAGCCAAGGCAATTTTGTGATCAAAATGAATATCCGCCACTAATGGCACTGAAACACGTTTACGGATTTGACCAAACGCTTCAGCAGCCTCCATAGAAGGCACAGAGACACGCATAATATCAACACCCGCATCTGCACATCGTTGAATTTGTGCAACAGTTGCATCGACATCACAGGTTTCTGTGTTGGTCATGCTTTGAATACTGATAGGCGCATCGCCACCGACATAGACAGAGCCAACACGAATTTTACGGGTCGGACGGCGTTTTATAGGATTTTCGATCATCGTTGGGTGCTCTACTTTCTCTGTCTTAACGCGATAAACGGAATTCTGCTTTGCCGTTTACGGTATAAGGCGACAATGAAATTTGCTCTTGATTTAAACTCAACGACACAGCAGACGCATCATCAAGTCGAATCTGAAAAGGTGACTGGCCCGACAACTCCAGTGTGGATGCCTGACGACCTGTTGCAAGCACCTTACCGGTTGAATCTACAATATGAATAGAGGTCGGACGGGTAAAGTTCAAGACCAATTGGTCGCCCGATGCTGCCGAAGCATTTCCCATCGGTAAAATTTCAACGTTCGATGCCGCAGGCGCAGTGGCATCATTTTTTTTGCTTGACCAGTTTTGAATGGCGGTAAAAATCAGTCCAAGAATAACCAGAACCAATACAATCAGCACACTACGTTTTAACCATTTACGATTACGCTCGCTGTTTGAACCCGGCAATTTACCCATGATCTTAATCGGCGAGTTGGTCAGCGCATGATTCGGCAATAAGCCCGTATCATTGGCATAGATTTCATCAAAACGTTGAATAATGATCGATGCATCCGCATTTAAATACTTTGCATACGAACGATAATAACCTTTGATAAACGTGGCTTCTGGCAACACTTTATAATCATCGCTTTCAAGTGCCGTTAAGGTTTTTACCGGCATTTTCAGCGCGTCCGCAACGTGCTCGAGCTCCAGCTTTTTCGCAATACGGATTTGACGTAAATACTCACCGGGACGTTGTACATTTCCTAATGCAGAAGTGGGTAAACTTGAGCCAGTTGGCTGCTGTGAATTAGGATTTATTTCCATACGGCCTCAGTACTGTACTGTAATTGCATATAACGTTGATATTCTGGACTATCTGGGTAAAAAATACGAAGCTGATTTACCAATACTTGCACCCCAGTCCGGTCGGCATTCGCTCTCGCGACGCGAATTCCCACCCAAAGTGCACGAGCACTCTGATTTTTCTGCCCAACAGTTCGAACATATTGTTCATACATCTCTGTCGAGGCAGGAATTTTGTGTTGCAAATAATAAATTTCTGCTAACTCTAACATTGAAACAGTTGAATCACGGTTTGCCTGAAGTGCCTGTTTGAACATTTTTTCAGCATTCGAAACACCCCCCAGATGCAAATAAATCCGACCTAAATTTTCCAATGCCAGATAGCGCTGGTCATATCCTAATGTACTACCGGCGCGTGTCAATTGTTGAATTGCATCATGATAACGTTTCATCTGATACAAATAAGCGCCATAGTTGTTTCTGGCTTGAGCATTCTCCGGATCCAGCGCTACAGCACGTGCAAAATATTCATCGGCTTTTTCAAGATTTGGGCGACTGCCCTCTTGCTGCAACAACACCCCCATCATCATGTTGGCATTGCTGTCTCTCGGTTCGACTTTGAGTGCATGATCTAGCGCACGCTTGGCAGCATCAAGATCACCTGTTTTGATATATTCGGCTGCAAGTTGAGTCCGGACTTTCGCGCCTTTTTGCGGATCTTTTTTTATTGAAGTCGTTTGGCATCCAGATAAAAGAAGCGCCGCCAGCATAGTGGCAGCGAATGACTTTCTAATTGTATAGGCCTTACTCAACTTACCACTCCCAATGCTTATCCTTGTGAGCGCATAATCTCTTGTCGCTGCGCAACTTTCTTTTTCCATTGTTCGGCGCGACGTGTACGGTCAGCTACCTGCCCGACTAACTGGCCACATGCCGCATCAATGTCATCACCACGTGTCTGTCGAATCGTACACACAAAACCAGCATCAGACAAAGCTTTTTGAAACGCCATGATACGATTACGGCTTGAGCGACCATACGGCGCGTGCGGAAACGGATTAAACGGAATTAAATTAATTTTACTTGGTAAATTTTTCAGCAGTTTAATCATCTGCTGTGCATGTTCAGGATGATCGTTTACGCCATCGAGCATCACATATTCGATGGTCACGTGCTTACGTGCACTTTCATTGCCATCTTTGGAAATATAACGCTGTGCTGCCGGAATAAGCTGTTCAAGCGGATATTTTTTGTTGATCGGCACCAACTCATCACGCAGTTCGTTATTTGGCGCATGTAAAGAAATCGCGAGGGCGACATCCAACTCTTCAGCCAACTTATCGATCATTGGAACGACACCCGACGTCGACAAAGTCACACGACGCTTCGACATACCGTAGGCAAAGTCATCTAACATGATCGACATCGAATGAACCACAGGCTTGAAGTTCAATAACGGCTCGCCCATGCCCATCATCACCACATTGGTCACCGAACGGGTACGTTCTGCGACGGGTACATCTTCAACATAAGACTGATTGGCCACCCAAAGCTGACCAATAATTTCATCAGGCGTTAAATCACGCTGAAAGCCTTGTTTACCCGTCGAACAAAACGAGCAATCCAATGCACAGCCCACTTGTGAAGAGATACATAGGGTTTTACGTGAACCGGTTTTATCTTCTGCTGGAATCAGAACGGTTTCGACCAGTGAGCCTTCACCATCCCCCACACGAAACACCCACTTACGCGTGCCGTCTTTAGAATAATGACGATGCACCACATGCGGCGCTTTGACTTCACACACTTGCTCAAGTTTGGCGCGCAGTTTGCCCGAAATATTGGTCATTTCGGCAAAATCGGTAACAAAATACTGATGAATCCATTTCATGATCTGACCGGCACGAAATTTCTTTTCGCCAATCTGTTCAAAAAATTGTTCGAGTTCTTTACGCGACATCCCTAAAAGATTTAATTTCGGCTTCACGACGTCTTTGTCCACAGCCATTTGAGATGTAGATGAAGAATGCGGTGCGTCTGTATTTGGCACTGAAACGCCTACTGCAGATGTCATGAGATTACCTAAACCAAAATAGAGATGAAATTCGATTGTTTAAAAATAAAACAATCACTTCATGAGAGAATAAAAAAACCAGATAAGTATGATACCACTTATCTGGTTTAATTGCTTTTAATTAGCGAGTGCGCGGGAAGATTTCGTCCGCAGCAAAGAAGTACGCAATTTCGCGCTCAGCAGATGCAACTGAGTCAGAACCGTGCGCAGCATTTTCGTCAATGCTTGTTGCAAAGTCTGCACGAATTGTACCAGGAGCCGCTTCTTTCGGGTTAGTTGCACCCAAGATTTCACGGTGAGCAAGTACAGCGTTTTCGCCTTCAAGCGCAGAAACAACCACTGGACCAGAAGTCATGAACGCAACGAGGTCAGCAAAGAAACCGCGTTCTTTGTGCTCAGCGTAGAAGCCTTCAGCTTCAGCTTGAGTCAAGTGCTTGTATTTAACAGCAACTGGCTTCAAACCTGCTTTTTCGAAACGAGCGATGATTTCACCAATGTGATTTTTACCTACAGCATCTGGCTTGATAATAGACAGAGTACGTTCAATTGCCATGAGTGGCTCCTATACGCTTTAAACGTGAAAAAAATTTGCCGCATTATACCGATGTCCGGGCCAATAATCAGCTTCGAATCGGTAAAAGTTTGGTTTTTTCTGTGATTTTTATCGAACTTCGTCAATCCAGGCCATTTGGATGGCCTCTAACAGTCCTTCTGTCGATTTTTGCGGATCATCATTAAAATCGGGTAAGGCGCACACCCATGCGTGTAGGTCGGTAAAACGAATCCATTGCGGATCGACCTCTGGATGTGCTTCTGAAAGCTCAATGGCAATATCAATGGTGTCTGTCCAACGTAGGCCCATTCGAGGTTCCTGTCTGTTTAAGATGAAGTCTGGTTACTGTAGCAAATTTATAAAACAGAGAGAATCGTTTCTCAAAGCACAACGCCCAACATTGGCGCACAAAAAATAATCATGCCAGCGATTGATGCACCAATCAGTGCGCCGACCATCACATCACTTGGATAATGTAAACCCAAAATCATGCGAGATAACGCCACCAGCAAGGTAAACGGCAGCATGAGCGTTACAAGTACAGGCATAACATAACCTAAGCAGATGGTTGCCATGACCGCGTGTAAGGTATGCCCAGACGGAAAGCTGAAATGATCTAGCGGACGCTCTCCCAGTACAATCACTTGATGCACTTGGTAAGGGCGAGGCCGAGTCGTTTTATGCTTCAAAAATTTGTATAGCGCGGTTCCAATTGAGCTACCCAGCACGAGGTACACGATTTGTATGCCATAAGGCAAACCTTTTGTTATCCAGACCATCGCCAGCATAGCGTACCAAAACGAACCGTCACCCAAACGGCTGACCACTTTAAAAAATGTGGCAACACGCTGTGAGTGTGAAAAATGATTTAGATACACACATCCTCTTAAATCGAGGTCCAGTATTCTTATTTTTGCATTCTTAAAATTCATGGTGTGTTCTCCTCACGCTTAACGCTTAGAATGATGTCATGTAGGGCTCCTTGACCACCCGATATAAGGCTTGTTCCATTTGTTGTACGGGAAATTGCCAGCCATCTTGTTCTACGCGCTGCCGCGCGAGACGTCCCATTTGCCGTAGCATCATAGCAGTAGGCAGCTGACGCATGTTGTGAATAAACGTAGCAGGTTGCCCGACAGGGCTCAACCATCCTGTTACACCGTGTTGCACATATTGATGCGCACAGGCGTAATCGTAAGCCACGACAGGCAGACCACTGGCCATGGCTTCGAGCACCACATTACCAAAGGTTTCTACTTGACTTGCAAACACAAATACATCTGCGCTTGCATAAGCTTCTGCAAGATTCCTGCCACTTAAACTTCCCGTAAATATTACGTCACGATTTTGATCAAGTGCCTGCAATCGTGCTCGGTCTGGGCCATCCCCAACAATCACCAGTTTCTGGCGTACCCGCTCGGTACGCTGCATCGCCAGATAATTTTCAATCAGTAGATCAATCTCTTTTTCAGGAGACAGACGCCCGACATAAAGCATCACGCATGTATCGGGTGCAGCCTGCCAAGACTGCCTTAAAGATTCATTTCGATGGCTTGGTGAAAAAAAATCTGGATCAACCCCTCGCCCCACAATCGCTAGCGGGCAGGTTACACCAAATGCACGTAAGGCTTTCTCGGTGTCTTTACTGGGCACACAGGTCATTTGGGTATGATTATGAAACCAGCGTAAATAGCCTTGTATAGGTTTAAGTAAAAATGCCAAATCAAAAAAGCGGCTAAAATCCTGAAACGGCGAGTGAAACCCACTGGAAAGCGGGATTTTTCGGGCCTGCGCCGCATATAACGCACAGAGTCCTAATGGCCCTTCCGTTACAATATGCACCACATCAGGTACAAAGCTTTCTAAAGCTTTAGATACTTTCAGATACTGTGGCCAGCCGAATTGCAGCTCTGGATATTTGGGAATTTTTTGTGCATGCACCAAACATTCACGATGCGGCGTAAATTCAGCACAAGCCCGTTTTTGTTGTGGTCGAATCAGTAGAATTTTATGACCTTGTGCCTGTAAGCCCTTGCAGAGCTGTAGTAAAGACATGGCCACCCCATTGATTTCTGGCGGCCACGTTTCGGTTACGATCGCAATTTTTAAACGTGGGCGAACCAGCTCATTCAGGCAATCTAGATCCCGTGAAAAAGGATTGAAGCGACGTTTAAAATAAAATTTAAAACTTTCTGGAATCTGTTGTTGTTTTAGTAGCGTTGTAGCGGGAATACCGTACATACAAGCGTCCATTGGCGTATTTATCATAGCTCAAAGTTTAAGCAGCCTCTTTGACACTTTCATGATCTTGATATGACAGTTTTCTGACAACCCTATAAAAAAACCTCCTCGCCATCCTTATACATTGATCGCGAGAAGGTTTTTTAAAGTATGTTAAGGCTTATTTTCCTTGGAGCTTTGAGTAGTCTAGCAACACATTCATCGCCTCATTCACAAAAGCCTCTTCTTCAGGAAGCGGCGGACGCTGCGTAGCTTTCATTTTGGCACGCGATTCACTGAGCGCATCCAAAGAAGCCTGATAGGTTTCCCAATTAGCATAAGGCTTCAAACCTGTCGCCGCACGGCGTTTGTTTTCCGCATCTAGGGTTTGCTTCTCTAATGCCAAAATTTCAGCCTTGCGTTGATCGATATCGAGCACAGTGCGCTTCTGATCTTTGGTTTCTTGTGCAATCGACTTACGTGTTTCCAAGTAGTTAAATTGCGGATCTTTCGAAACACGTTGCGTTGATAACTGCGCCAATTTAGTCACGTAAGGCTGAATTGAACCTTCACGTTTAAACGGTGCGGTTGGAATGGTATCCCACTTCAATGCATTTTTGGCTTTACGCTCACCAAACTCTTCATCGTAAATATCCACCAGCTTGATGTCTGGAATAACCCCTTTATTTTGGGTACTTCCACCGGTCACGCGGTAGAATTTACGCTGTGTCAAGGTCGCCTGACCGTAGGCCAGACTGTCTAACTGCACCTGTGCCGTTCCCTTGCCTGTAGTGGTACTACCAATCACCACGCCACGCTCATAGTCTTGTATGGCCGCAGAGTAAATTTCACTCGCCGATGCAGACGCCAGATTCACCAAAATCGCCAGCGGACCTGCGTAGGTCTGTGCGCCACCATCGTTGTCTTCAAAGACACTGACATTACCGTTGCCATCTCGAATTTGAACCACAGGACCAGATTTAATCACTTGCCCAAGCATACGCGCCACTTCTTCAAGCGAACCACCTGGGTTGTTACGTAAATCGATGATAATCCCTTCAACATTTTTGGCAGAAAGTGCCTTCAAGGCATTGTTGGTATCTTCAGAGACCGAACGATACTCGGTACCGGCACGACGGGCGCGATAGTTCAAGTAAAACGATGGAATTTCAATCACACCGTACACATGTTTTTTACCGTCACGAGTCAGCTCTACAGTACGTGAACGCACACCGGCATCTTCTTCCTGAATGACATCACGTACCAAAGTCACACTGCGGGCCTGACTCATCTGCGCCCCCGGCCCCAACACACGAATCGTGACTTTGGTACCGCGTTTACCGCGAATCAGTCCTACAATTTCCGAACTTGGCCAGCCAATCACGTCGACCATCTTATCGCCATCTTGAGCCACCCCAATGATACGATCACCAGATTTAATTTGACCCGACTTACTTGCCGGACCACCTTCTACAATGGTTTCAATTTTGGTGTAGTCTTCATTGCCACGTTCAGGACGAATCGATACCCCAATCCCTTCAAGCTGTAACGTTGTCTGGCGGTTGAGCTCAATGGCATCGATTGGCGGATAATAATTACTATGTGGATCATAAGTGGCCATCATCGCGTTGAGTGTCTTATCGAGCACGTCATCGCTTTTCACCCGCTTCAAACGTTCCAACTGACGTGTGTAACGTTTCACCAAGGTTTGAACAGGGGTTAAATCATCTGCACTGGCCAAGTCCTGCCCATTTGCAAGTGAAGGATTGTCTTTAAGTGCCTTTTGTTTGGCCAGATCCTCTTCTTTGCTGATGGTCATGTTGATCAACTGCGACACCAGCATTTTACGCCAGTAATCTTGCTGCTCGGCAGCCGTTTTAAAATATGGTGCTTTTTCGCGGTCTGTCTCGATATAGACATTTGGCTGTTTGAGATTTTGCGGCTTTTTCAGCTCATTAAGTACAAACTCGTAAAACGCTTTAAGATGTTCACGGTATTGCGCATGAATGGTAAACGGACCAGATAAATCGCCTGCTTTTAAGGCAGCACCGAAGGTCGGTCCGTATTTTTGCTTATATTGAGCCACTTCAGCAGCAAGAAAAATCGAATGATCCGGATCGAGGCTATCGAGATACATATCTAAGATGCGGTTCGATGTGGTGGCATCCAGACGCATGTTGAGATAATGCTGACGATCCACCAGCGTTGCGAGTTGGCGCGACACCAGCGCTTGTTCTTTGGTAGGTTGAATCGACTGAGAAACAGAAACAGTATCGGTCGCGGCGATTGCCTCATTAATTGCATGGGAGAAGAAAAAACCGCCAGTTGCGAGCGCAACTGCACATGCGAGTACTTGAAGTTTCATAAATTCTTAATACGTCCTGAGCTTTCCATTATCAGGGTGGATTGCCTAGCCGTTGAAAATGCAATTCACCCCACACGCCGAGTCTTCGATCTTTATCGTCGATTCAACATCTTAATCAACTTAATTTGTGTACGTCGTGTAGTTTTATCATATTCTGTGCTGACAAAATGTAGCAAATCATTGCAAAATTCCGTTATCGTTCTTTAATTCACACCCCAAAACGGATTCTTATATGATTGGCGCATTGATGCTCGACATTGCTGGCACAGAGCTTACTCAAGAAGATATTGAACTCTTGCGCGCTCCGCAAGTCGGCGGCATGATTTTATTTTCAAGAAACATCGAATCACCCGCTCAAGTACGCGCCCTGACCGATCACATGCGTCAAATTCGTCCCGACATTTTAATTGCCGTGGATCAAGAAGGCGGACGTGTGCAACGCCTGAGAACCGGTTTTAGCGCACTTCCTGCCATGGGTAAATTCGGTGAATATTATCTTGAGCAACCCGAGCAGGCAGTTGCTCTGGCCGAACAATGCGGCTGGCTAATGGCCACCGAAGTACTGGCTGTCGGAATCGACTTTAGTTTCGCGCCAGTACTTGATATCAATGCCATCAGTGATGTGATTGGCGATCGGAGCTTTGCCAACAATCCGCATGATATTACCGTGCTTGCGGCGGCCTTTATGCGTGGAATGAAACAAGCAGGCATGGCGACTACAGGAAAACATTTTCCGGGACACGGCTCTGTCAAAGCCGATTCGCATGTAGCCGCGGCGATTGACTCGCGTCACTACGATGAGATTTATCGGACCGACATGCAGACCTTTATTCAGTTGATGCCTCAACTGGATGCCCTGATGCCTGCACACGTGATTTATGATCAGGTCGATCCACATCCGGCTGGCTTCTCACCGTTTTGGATTCAAGAGGTGCTGCGCAAGCAACTTGGTTTTGATGGCGTTTTGTTTTCAGATGACTTGACGATGCAAGCCGCTTGCGTGGCTGGTGGCGCAGATGCACGCTTAAAAGCGGCACTTGATGCAGGCTGTGATATGGGACTGGTCTGTAATGATCGCGCAGCAGCATGTTTGGCGCTGGATGCCATTTCCACTTATGCACTTCCTAATCAAGATCGTTTAAGCCGCATGCGTGGTCAATGCCCTGAACTGAAAATTTCAAGTGCATTATCGCTCGGAGAAACATGGCAAACGACTAAAAATGCTATTGAAGCGTTTAAAAATTCATTTTAACTTGCATAGAGCAGCAAGGATCTAATCTAAACCAGAAGCTGTACGCAGCTTCTGGTAAAACGCGAGAAGCAAAACACAACGATTAAAATAAAAATGAGTCAGGACGATATGAAGCCATCTCTTTCCAAACATCGACATATTTCGTTTACCGCACATTATACCGGTTACATTTGGTACAAAATGGGTATTTCACATCAGGTGTTTGCCACCCGTAAAGGTCGATCGCTGGTCTCTTTGGCGCACCCACTGGAAACTTGGGCAGAAAAATTTGTGGGCGGCAGCATGCGCAGCACACTCAAACAACGCCATCAAATGCTGGATCAGACACTTGAAGCGCTGATTGCACAATATCCAGACCTTCAAGTACTTGAAATTGCTTGTGGCCTATCACCGCGTGGCTGGTGGTTTAGGCAGCAATATCCGAATATTGAGTTTCGCGAACTGGACTTACCAGATATGGCAGCTGTCAAACAGGCCGCCCTTAAACAACTTGACCCAAATAGTCCGGATGTATTGTCGGTGGATCTGTTTACACCTGATTTTGCAACAGTATTTGAACTTTTCGACCCTAAAAAACCGTTGGTGATTATCAGTGAAGGATTGATCAATTATTTTAGCAAAGCCCTGCTGGGCGAATTGTTAGATGCACTCTCGACTCATGGTCATGAATTTAAACAATTACATTATTTGACCGACTGGTATCCCGAGCCTACACAAAACAAACTGGCTGCTATAATTTGGCATAGCAGTAAGCTTCTTAAATGGGTGTCACGCAGTGCATTCAGTTTTCACTTCACCACCCCACAAGAAATTCAGCGCTTTTTTAATCAGCACGGATTTGCGCAGGTTCAAATTCTTCAACCTGCACAATTATCTCAACCATTTAATTCAGTGAATCCAGAACAACAGGCACATTTAGGTGATTTGGTCTGGATGGTCCATGCACAACACTTGGCGCAATCCTAGACGACCGCTGCAAAGTGCTGCTGACGTTGCTTTTGACGCTCGACATAACGCAATAAGCGATCGGCAAGCGTGAAACTACCATGTTTAAAGATCGCTCTAACTCCAGAGGCTTCAGCTTCAAAGATCAGACATTCAATCTGAAAGCTCCCTTCGTCATCATGTAAATGCAGTGCCAAATCACGAGGTGCATCATTGACTGCATTTAAATCCTTCAACTGCTCTAATCGAAAAAATACCCCAAAAAAACTCAGATCGACAATTTGCACATTAATCGAATGATCGTGTAATCGATGGGTCAGCTTCGTTTTAGACGGATTAACCTGAATGCGAATTTCGCCGCGACGCTCCATCATCTGCATCTGATCGCGAGTCATCGGTAAAATTCCGTCTAACTGATGAATTGAACGACCACTTAAAAATGCCTCAAACAGACGCATGGTTTCCTTACGGCGCTGAAGCTGGGGAACATGATCGGCATTGGCAATAAGCGCAAATTGCATATTCGGACATTGCAGTGCAAAGTTGGCATTTTCATAAGGCAAGGTAAAACTATCGAACTGCCCTGCCGCGACCAGTGTTTCGCATGTTGGTACGGGCACATCGGTTAGACGTAACAAACGCTCACAGTTGATTTGATAGCGTAGTCGTTCAGTGGCATTAAAGTCTGACATTTGCTGAAAAAACAAACGTTTTGCTGTAGGTGACATTCGGGTCTGATCTAGCTTGGCATGATTGACCAAATATAAAATCACCGCCTGACCAAATTCAGACATACGGTCTTCTTGCATGAGTTTGAGCGACTCTTCCAAAATCATGCGCCAGCTTTTTCGCGTTTTTTGCATAACTCCCATCAGCACCAAGCGCTCGACCATATCGGGGCGTAAGTCTGCAAAGCAAGAAGCGATCACCGAGCCCAAAGACATTCCCATGACCGAAATTTTACTCAGTTGAACCTGCTCAAGCCACTGTACGAGAATTCGCGCCAGATCAGGCAGCTCCAAGGTTGCTGCCGATACACCGCTGTCACGGTTGGTAATTTGCTGATTTGCGCCCATCGATGGCAGATCGATTAAAATCACAGGGCCGCACTGGAATAACTGTTCGACACAATATTTATAGGAATTAAAGTTTTGAAAGGCACCGCCAACAATTAAAATCGGCGTTTTATGCGCGGTTTCTGGTGTGGCAATCGCCATGTATTCGACTTTCCAGCCTGCGATCCAAGTTTCTCTTGCTGGCTGTTTAAAGCTATCTCGGTGGTATAAATCAAAAAAACCTGATGACATCCCTTCACGATGAACATCCTCATCCATGCGGATAATGGAATTCATGTTCTCCCTCCTGCTTGCATTGGATTTTTATTTCTACAAGCTATGTTCAACCATTCATTAAAATTTGAGTTTTACAGGTAACGCTGTTATTTCACTAAAAAAAAGAGTTAAGTGACCGTGTTTTCATTCTATACAGATGCAGGATTTTTAAGCAATACATTTCACCGCCACTTATCCAGATTCATTTTTAAATAGATTACAAAATATATCGCGCGCTATTTATGCACGCTTTTTGCATTGCAAGCATTCATTGTTTGTAAATTGCCTGCTACTATGGAAAGTCCAAGAATAATTCTTTGAAAGCGTATGCAAGATTCAATTGAACATTATATGCAGACAGTAGGTCAGCAGGCACGTCGTGCATCTCGACTGCTCTCAAGCGCATCTACGTCCGTCAAAAACCATGCACTGTCGTCGATTTATACAGCTTTGGCAGACCGTCAGAACGAGATTCTTGCGGCCAATGCCATTGATATGAAAAAAGGCCAAGAACAGCATCTTGACAGCGCATTACTGGATCGATTGGAACTTACCCCCACACGCTTTAAAGGAATGCTGCAAGGCTTAAACGATGTCATCGCATTGGTCGACCCCATTGGCGAAATTACCGATCTGGCCTATCGTCCATCTGGTATTCAAATTGGCAAGATGCGTGTTCCGCTTGGTGTAGTGGGCATGATTTATGAGTCTCGTCCTAACGTGACACTAGAAGCTGCTGCGCTAGCCCTAAAATCGGGTAATGCGATTATTTTGCGTGGCGGCTCTGAGGCTTTTGAATCAAATAAAGCCATTGCAGCAGCCATCCAGCACGGTCTCAAACGTGCGGGCCTACCAGAAGCAGCCATTCAGGTGATTGAAACCACTGACCGCGCTGCCGTAGGTCAGCTCATTACCATGTCTGAATATGTAGATGTGATTGTGCCACGTGGTGGAAAAAGCCTGATCGAACGCATCACCAACGAGGCCCGTATTCCAGTCATCAAGCATCTCGATGGCAATTGTCATGTGTTTGTGGATGTTGAAGCTGATTTGCATAAAGCCTTACCCATCGCACTCAATGCCAAAACACATCGTTATGGCGTATGTAATGCCATGGAAACCTTACTGGTTCATGAGGAAATTGCCGAAGAATTCTTGCCGGGCATTGCCGAACTATATGCAGAAAAACATGTCGAGCTGCGCGGCTGTCATGCAACGCGTAAAATCCTCGGTAGCGGTGTAAAAACAGCGACTGAAGAAGACTGGTATACCGAGTATTTGGCCCCTATCTTGGCCATTAAAGTGGTTGCCAATATTGATGAAGCCATTGAACACATTAATAAATATGGCTCGCATCATACCGATGCCATCGTGACCGAAAATTACAGTAAAGTCCGTAAGTTTCTGGCCGAAGTCGATTCAAGCTCAGTGATGATCAATGCCTCTACACGCTTTGCCGATGGATTTGAGTATGGTTTAGGTGCTGAAATTGGCATCTCGACAGATAAAATTCACGCACGCGGTCCGGTTGGTTTGGAAGGATTAACCTCACAAAAATGGATTGTGTTTGGCGACGGTCAAATTCGCCATTAAGTTAATAAACCATTCATAACTTTCAATCAAAGCGTCTGATCAATCTCAGGCGCTTTTATTTTTATCTTTAAATGTTTAAATAAAAAAACCAGCCCTCAGGCTGGTTTTTTTATATTTAGTGTTTAGAAAATAAAGTCGGTATTTACAAACTTCGAGTAATGCTCAGACACCATAGAAGCCAACATGCCTTTATTGTCATCGGTTTGTTTGGTTGCAATCATTGAGCGGATAGAGAAGGCACGCAAGGCATCATGCACAGACAAGGTTCCTTCCGCAGAATCTTTACGGCCGCCAAATGGGAATACATCCGGACCACGCTGACACTGACTGTTAATATTGACACGGCAAACCTGATGCACCAATGGATCGACCAAATGACCAATCTGCTCAGGATCACTACCAAAAATACTCACCTGCTGACCGTGATCAGAAGTTGTGACATAGTCCAGTACTGTTTCAACATCATCATACACACAGATCGGCACAACTGGACCAAATTGCTCTTCACGATACAGTCGCATCTCCTCTGTCACTGGATACACCACGGCCGGATAGAACATGGTTTTACAGTGCTCGCCGCCCTCTGGATTGATTACCTTCGCCC
The DNA here is from genome assembly GCF_023614015.1 of Acinetobacter sp. ACZLY 512. Classification (NCBI taxonomy): domain Bacteria; kingdom Pseudomonadati; phylum Pseudomonadota; class Gammaproteobacteria; order Moraxellales; family Moraxellaceae; genus Acinetobacter; species Acinetobacter sp. ACZLY 512. The sequence continues at coordinate 147,578 of NZ_JAKIVI010000003.1, read as the reverse complement.
CTTTGGCTTCAGCATCTTCGATCACTTCGGTCATATAGGCTGTGCGATGCATACCTGGTAATGGCGTAATAAATACACCTGATTCCCATGGCATACCGACTTTAAGCTTGCCTAGTTCAGCCGTTAAACGCTGTGCAAATTCATCGGCAATCGAGCGATGTACCATCAACATTTTAAGCGCCGTACAACGCTGACCATTAAACGACAATGCTCCGAGCAAGCACTCTTTCACTGTCAGGTCTAAATCTGCATCTGGCAAAATAATCGCTGCATTTTTGGCATCTAGTCCTAAAATTGAGCGCAGACGATGTGATTTTGGATGTTGTTTTTTCAAGTAATCTGCAACTTTACTCGAACCAATCAAAGCCAGCACATTGATTTTACCCGATGCCAGCAAATGAGGAACCACCAATGAGCCAGGCGCATAGATGGTATTGATCACACCTTTCGGGAATGAATCACGAAATGCCTCTAACAGTGGTTCGAACAATAAAGTACCAAATTGAGGTGGCTTAAATACAATGGTGTTACCCATCAGCATGGCCGGAATCAGGGTTGCAAAGGTTTCATTGAGCGGATAGTTGTATGGTCCCATACACAGCACGACACCCAATGGCGTACGACGGATCTGCCCGATGGTTCCTTCGGCCATCACAAAACGTGAGTTGGCGTTGTCCAGATCTTTTAAGGCATCAATGGTCTGACGCATATAGGTCACAGTACGATCAAATTCTTTTTCAGAATCTGCCAAGCTTTTGCCAATTTCCCACATGATCAGCTTCACAATCAAGTCACGCTGTTTCACCATACGCTGAATGAAGTTTTGCATGCACACAATGCGCTCGGCCACTTTCATCATTGGCCATTCACCACGGCCATTGCTGTAAGCACGTACGGCTGCGTCTAGTGCTTCATCACTTTCTTTTTCACCCATTAACGGATAGCTGCCTAGCTCAACTTGCTGTAGGCTGCCATCTGGCTGCTGTGTCCAGATCGGAGACAATGTGGTCTTGGTTGCTCCTGCCCATGTCTTGAGTTCACCATCGACCAGTGAAACACGTTGATGAATCTGAGGTAGACGCATATTTTCAGGAACGCCGTCTACTGTAGGGAACTTCTGCTGCAAATGATTTGATAAGCCCATTGTTGTTATCTCCAATTAATTATATGTCTAAACCTGATCAATAACGGTCAGATTTAGCTCCTGTAAATACCAGCATTGCAGCTGGTATGGATCTTGGCTTGTACCATAGGGGTCACAAGCCTTCGAGAATTGCATATTTCTAAAAACTACTACCCGCGACAGACACTGTTGCTTATGCCTAATTTTTGGGTCACTTGTTCGATAATTTGTCTCGGTGAAAGCGTGATATCCACAACAATCGCTTCACCGACACTCGGCTCTTCGAGTGTATCTAGCTGGGTTTGCAACAACGATGGATCAAAGAAGTGATCCGCTCGTTCAGCAAGTCGCTTTTGCAAAACCTCGAACGAACCTTTTAAATAGACGAACCGCACATCTTGATCATTCGCGCGCAAGATCTCGCGATATGCATGTTTGAGCGAAGAACAAGTAAACACTGCGGTCTGGCCCATCTGCTGTTTTTGCTCGATTGCCTGACGAATGGCGTGTAACCACGGCAACCGATCTTCATCGGTGAGCGGAATCCCTTGGCTCATCTTGCTTTTATTGGCAGCGGAATGCAGCGTATCGCCATCAAGAAAATCACAAGACAACCGCTCGGACAATAACTTGCCAATTAACGACTTACCTGTTCCACAGACACCCATTGCGATCACAATCATGGCGATTCACCTTTAACTATATGAGGACGCTGAGTAACAGCGTAAAAGCCAAACCCAACACCGAAATAATGGTTTCCAATACAGACCAAGTTTTAAGTGTCTGCCCCACCGTCATACCGAAATATTCTTTGATCAGCCAAAAGCCTGCATCATTGACATGTGAAAACACCAATGAGCCTGAACCTGTAGCAAGAACCAACAGTTCCGGTCTAACTTCAACGCCCGCTGTGGCCGCAATCGGCGCGACAATACCGCAGGCTGTCGCCATTGCAACAGTAGCGGAACCCGTTGCCAGACGAATCAAGGCTGCAACAAACCAGCCTAAGAGTAATGGTGATAAATTTGCTTTTAATGCTGTAGAGACAATTTCATTCGAAATCCCGCTATCACGCAAAATGCCACCAAAACCACCACCCGCGCCAACGATCAACATAATGCCGGCAATCGAAGCCAAACAGCCGCCACAGAATTTTTCAATTTGTACGCGGGTGAAACCTTGCATGGTGCCAAAGGTAATAAAGCTCACCAATACTGCAATTAATAATGCAATATCAGAGGTTCCAATAAAACGCAGCAAATCGTTGGCAAAAGTTTTAGGTGCAAAAAATAGATCCGCCCAGCTACCTACCAGCATCAAGGCCACAGGCAACATAATGGTGAAGATCGTGATACCAAAGCTTGGTAATTCGCGTGTTCTGTTGCTGTCTGCATCAATAAACTGCTGAGCCAAAGGGTTATGTTCAGGCAATTTGACATATTTGTTGATCCAGAGCGCATATACAGGCCCCGCAACAATCGCGGTAGGCACACCGACTAAAAGTGCATAAGCAATGGTTTTGCCAATATCAGCATTGTAGGCCTGCACCGCGAGTAGTGCTGCTGGATGTGGCGGAATCAAGCCATGCACCACAGATAAGCCTGCCAGCATAGGTAAACCCACAATCAGTAACGACTTACCCGTACGCTTGGCAATATTAAAAACAATCGGAATGAGCAGTACAAATCCGACTTCAAAAAACACAGGTAAACCCACCACAAGACCAATCACCATCATGGCCCAATGGATATTTTTCTCGCCAAACCATTGAATCAGTGTAATCGCAATGCGTTCTGCACCGCCCGACTCGGCCATCATCTTACCGAGCATGGTACCGAGTGCGATCACGATCGCAAGGTGGCCCAAAGTTTTACCAGTACCAGCTTCATATGATTTAACAATGTCACCCATTGGCATACCAACAGCTAAGGCCAAACCGAGTGAAACAATAATCAGCACCAGAAACGGGTAAATTCTGAACTTCGCGATCATGACCACTAAGGCAATAATCGCAACTATGGTGTAAATAAGTAACATGCCACCCTGTACGGTCTCCATGTGACACTTCTCCTTGATTTAATTCAATTTGAGCAAACCACCCAAACGAGTGTCTTCAATCGATTAATTTCCTGCGACTGAGACACTATTTTTTATCTTTAAGTATGATCAATATCAGATGATCACGTTCATGCAATATCTAAAAACTAATTAAAATTGATACTTATTCAGTACGTAACTGACTTGCGGCTTGCGCCAAACGCGTAATTTCAGCCCAGTCTTGCGCCGCTACTACCTTTTTAGGTGTTAACCACGAGCCACCCACACACACAACATTCGGTTGCTTTAAGAAATCTGGAGCGGTCTCAACTGTGATGCCACCGGTTGGACAAAAGCGTAAATTTGGAAATGGGCCATAAAATGCCTGAAGCATTGCCACACCACCCGCTTGCTGGGCTGGGAAAAACTTAACCATGTCATAGCCGAGCTCAATCGCCTGAATCAAATCGCTTGGCGTCATCACACCAGGTAATAGCGGCAAACCGGCGTCTTGTGCTGCCAGATGCAAGTCTTTAGTCAAACCCGGCGACACACCAAATTGTGCACCTGCCTTTTTGGCTTGGGCGCAGTGTTCCGGTTTGGTGATGGTACCGACACCAACCACAATGTCATCAGCCAACTGACTTGCCCGCTCGATTGCAGCCAACCCGGCAGCCGTGCGCAAGGTGATTTCAAGCACTTTCACACCGCCAGCATGCAATGCACGAGATACATGCTCACCTTGTTCCGCCGAATCAAATGCCAGTACCGGAATCACAGGACCTAACTGAACAACATCTTCCATCTTGATCATGATTTTTTGTTCCTATTCTTTATTCTTCAACGTTAAACTTGAACGTCTTCGCCGACCAAGGCACCAAATACAGAAGCACCATGCTCGGCAGGTGCGGCCGCCGAGCGAAATACACCAAATAACTCACGACCAAAACCAACTTCGTTTTCAGCCTGATGCGCTGGCTGTGCAACAGGACGTGATTGCCAAACTTGCTCATCAAGCTCCACATCAAGTACGCCAGCCTCGGCATCGATGATCAGCATATCGCCGGTTTGTACCTTGGCAATCGGACCATTGAGCAAGGCTTCTGGAGACAGATGAATCACGGCTGGAACTTTGCCCGATGCACCCGACATGCGCCCATCGGTGACCAAAGCAACATGAAAACCCTGATCTTGTAATACACCCAGCAAAGGTGTTAAACGATGTAGTTCTGGCATTCCGTTGGCGCGTGCACCTTGAAAGCGAACCACTGCGATAAAATCACGATGCAACTCACCACGATCAAATGCAGCCTGTACCGCCTCTTGTGAATCAAACACAATGGCAGGCGCTTTGACTTTACGGTGCTCCGGTGCAACCGCAGAAATCTTGATCACACCCCGACCTAAACGGCCCTGCATTAAACGCAGACCACCATCAGGCTGAAACGGCGCATCAATGCTACGCAATACTTTTTCATCTAAACTTTGCGCGACTGCATCCACCCAAGTCAGCTTACCGTCTATAAGTTTTGGCTCTTTGGTATAGTGCTGCAAACCTTTACCAGCTACCGTGTTGACATCGTTGTGCAACAATCCAGCCTCAAGCAAATTACGAATGAGGAAGGCAACACCACCGGCAGCTTGGAAGTGATTGACATCGGCCTTGCCATTTGGATAAATCTTCGCAAGCAATGGCACAACAGCAGACAACTCATCGAAGTCATCCCAGTCAATTAAAACGCCTGCCGCACGGGCAATCGCAATCAGATGCAAGGTATGGTTGGTTGATCCACCTGTGGCCAGTAAGGCCACAATGCCATTGATAATTGATTTTTCATCCACAACATGGCCAATTGGCGTATAGTTGCCGCGTTCAACAGTTAAATCGAGCACACGAATTGCTGCTTCTGCCGTCAGCGCATCGCGCAACGGCGTATGAGGATGAACAAATGCCGCACTCGGCAAATGCAAGCCCATCACTTCCATCAGCATTTGGTTGCTGTTCGCGGTACCGTAAAATGTACAGGTCCCTTGACCATGGTAAGCAGCAGACTCAGCCTCTAACAACACGTCACGCCCGACTTCACCTGTTGCAAACTGTTGGCGGATTTTGGCCTTGTCGTCATTCGACAAACCACTGGTCATTGGGCCAGCAGGCACAAAAATGGTCGGTAAATAGCCAAATTGCAACGCACCAATCAATAAGCCCGGTACGATCTTGTCGCAAACACCCAGACACAATGCCGCATCAAACATATTGTGAGACAGCGCAATGGCAGTACTCATCGCAATCGTTTCACGAGAAAATAACGACAGCTCCATACCAGCATTACCTTGCGTAATGCCATCACACATTGCGGGTACACCGCCGGCAAATTGTGCTACACCACCATTTTCTCGCGCTGCTGTTTTAATCAAATCTGGAAATGATTTATAAGGTGCATGCGCCGAGAGCATTTCATTATAAGAAGATACAATGCCGATATTGGGTTCGCGTCCGACTTTAATAATGAGTTTTTCTGAATCGTCCATGCTGGCAAAACCATGTGCCAGATTGGCACATGAAAGCGCACCACGAGCAGGAAATTTGCCTTGCGCATCTTCAATACGCTGTAAGTATGCAGCACGGGTTTTTTGGCTACGTGCAATCACACGCTCGGTCACTTTTACTAATATCGGATTCGGCAAGTCCATGCTGGGCGCTCCTTTTACAACCGGATAAGCTGGCAAAAAAATAAACCAAATGATTCTAAGATCATTTGAAAAAATAAATAATAGTATTGGGGTAAAAAGCCACGTGCTATCTCAGTGAATACTAATTCGACAGTCCGTATACATACTTTAAATGGTATAGAGAAATTAGATTTTTAAAATCAGAAGCTCTTAAAAAAGCCTATATATCATTACACTCAAAACCGGTTTTTAAAACTACAGCAAGATTATCTCAATATCAATACCAAGAAATACATTTAAATACACACCATCCAATGACTGTATAAAATAAAATCATATTACAAATTAAATATTTGATTTTTATGTTTTTATTTTGATTATTTCTTTTAATTATACAAGAAATTTAATAGAAAAATTTCATTATATTTTCAAAATTAATAGTAGTATTTCTATTTTTTATATCAATTCATGATTACCAATTTTAATAGTACATATACTTATCTGTATACCTTGTTAAGTTAATACAGCTTATTTATATTCTGAATGGAAAGAATTTATTCAAATAAATCTAAAGGTATTTAAAAAATTAATTGTATGAGCCATAAATTATTTATGTACAAAAAACCGAACTATTCACTGCTGTGAAAATAAACACATCGATTAAAATATGGACGAAATTAAGATTAGTGAGAAATGGTTTGAAGAAGATTATTCTGAGTGATTAATACTTAATATATATAAATCTTAAAGTGTATTAATTAGGCACCAAACTTAATTATTTCAATTTTTATAAAAAAACCAAACTGCCTTTCTGTTCGTAATGGCTTCTTAGTCATGCTTCATTTTTATCAGCGAATATTCTTTTCGCTTTATCTATCCCTATTGATGCTGGCTTATAGTTTGCATCGCGCTGTTTAGATTCACACTAATCAAATATCCGAAAAACAAAAACAACTTAAGGGATTGATTTATATTCATTTATTTAAAATTAAAACCATTTTTAAATGAAATTATCTTACCAAAAGCCAAATCTTTATACAGGAGGTTCGCCCCTATAGAGTTCCAGATCACGCGATTTTCATCAATCATTTACCTGACAGACAGTCTAATTCGCTATGATCAAAGCTCGGCATGGATCTTGTGCGTGGTGCAATTCCTTACAACCAATATCGTGCTCTTTTTTCAATGCCAGTGTGATTGGTGCTTGGCAGTAGGCTATAAATTGTTTAATCGTCGATAGTGCTTAAGTCTAATCTGCTAAAGTCTATCTTGGACATAAAAACAACACATGTTAAAACATTAAGTATGCGCTAACCTTCGAATCGTTCATGAATTTGAATTTCAAGTGAACAAATAATTTACAACAGCAATCGGGTAACCTATCGTGTCTACATCAGTATTAGTTATTAACTGCGGTTCTTCCTCTATCAAATATGCGTTGGTTTCTGAACGACGTGAAGATCGGATCTATGGGCTGGCAGAGAATTTGGGTGGTGCAGATGCGCGTATCAAAGGTATTACCGTTGGAGGCGAGCCGCTTGAACTCTCTATTCCATATGCAGATCACGAAAAAGCACTAGAAACCTTATTGGCTCGACTCGCCAATTACAAACCGCAAGCCATCGGGCATCGCGTCGTTCATGGTGGCAGCTTAACCAAAGCCGAACTCCTCACGCCAGAAATTATTGATCGAATCCGCGCTGCCACACCGCTGGCTCCGCTACACAATCCAGCACATTTAATTGGTATTGACGCCACCATGCGTTTGTTCCCAGAATTGCCACAAGTGGCTGTATTCGACACGGCGTTTCATCAAACCATGCCGGCACATGCCTACCGCTATGCTGTACCTAAATTTTTGTTTACCGAACACAATGTTCGCCGCTATGGTTTCCACGGCACCAGTCACGCTTATGTATCAGAGCGTGGAAGTCAGTTGGCAGGGCAAGTTAAACAAGGGGGTTGGTTAACTGCTCATTTAGGTAATGGGAGCTCGACCTGCGCCATTTGGAACGGCGAAAGCCAAGATACGTCGATGGGCATGACCCCACTTGAAGGTGTTGTTATGGGCACACGTAGTGGTGATATTGACCCTAGTCTTCATAGCTTTTTAGCCAGCAATCTAGGTTGGGATATTGCCAAGATCGACACCATGCTCAACAAAGAAAGTGGCTTACTGGGGCTTTCAGATCAACTCTCCAATGATATGCGCACGCTGATTGAGGCCGCAGATACAGGGCATGAAGATGCCCAACTTGCAATTGAAGTGTTCTGCTATCGTTTAGCCAAATCGCTGGCTGCATTAAGCTGCGCACTTCCACGCCTTGACGGTTTATTCTTCACAGGTGGAATTGGAGAAAACTCAGCATATATTCGTGAAAAAACCATGGCATATTTGCCACACTTTGGTTTTGCGCTCGACAAAACACGCAATAACGGCTTAAAACGTGGTACGGAAGGTCGAATCGACAATGGCACTGGACCTCAAATCTGGGTTATTCCAACCGATGAAGAAGGCCGGATTGCCAAAGAAACCGAACAGGTCGTCGAACAGGCTAAAACTGCTGATGTGCATGTGCAAATGGCGTAAGCATTCAATGATTTCTATAATTCTTTTTTGATAAGGCAGTTATGAATACTCTTTTACTGATTCCTACCGGGGAAGGCGTTGGCCTGACTTCAGCCTGTTTAGGCCTGATTTATGCACTCGATTGCAACGGTATTAAGGCCGGATTTTTAAAGCCATTTTCACAGGAACTCCCAAATCAGGTGGATCGAACCACCTCCTTATTCAGCCATCTTTTCCAAGGCACCACCGTGACTTCGATTGCGCACGAAAAAGTGCTACAACGCTGGGCACTCGGTGAGCGCGACGAACTACTTGAAGAAGCAGTGAGTCTACATCGAAATGTTGCAGCCAATTATGACGTGATCATTGTGGAAGGCCTTTTACCCACTGCTCAAGATCATTTTGCGACTGAATTGAATGCAGCGTTGGCTCAAGCACTCGATGCAAAGGTGGTGCTGGTGAGTACAGCAGATGTGCAAAATCCGCGTCGTACAGCAGAGAAAGTTGAAGCACATCTACATCAGTTTGGCGGTACATCCTCAAATCGTACCGCTGGTGTGCTGTTTATGCGTACCCGTGGCTTACCTGAAGAAACTGCGCATATTCCACTGACCATTGATCCGTCATTGCGTCTAGATACTGAAATTGCAGACTTTAGCAAAGAGCTACAACGCTATAATCGACATCTTGGCTCACCAACCTTGCCAATTATTGGCATGGTGCCTTTTAGCAATACCTTAAGTGTACCGCGCACGCTCGATATTGCCTCTGTGGTTGAAGGTGACTGGATTCATCAGGGTGATGCCAAACATCGTCGTATTTTGCATTCGAGTCTAATTGCGTCCAGTATCGAATATGAGCTGAATAAGTTTACTGCGGGTGAACTGATTATCAGTGCATCGGAGCGCACAGATGTCCTGTTGGCCAGTAGCTTAGCCACCAGTAACGGTATTCCACTGGCAGGCTTGGTGCTCACCGAACGTAAAGCGCCGAATCCACAAATTCTGGATTTTTGTCAGCATGCCATCAAGCAAGGCTTACCGATTTTACACACTCAACTCAATACACTGGAAACTGCACAACGACTGGCCGATTTTGGAAACGAGATCCCCACTGATGACACCGAACGTGCAGAACAAGTCACGCGTTTTGTCTCAAGTCATATCGATGTGACTTGGCTGCAAGCCCAGATTAATACAGGGGTTCAACCGCGTTTATCTCCATCGGCATTTCGTCATGAACTGGTACAAAAATCAATTGCAGCCAAAAAGCGCATTGTACTGCCAGAAGGCGATGAACCACGCACCGTTCAGGCCGCTGCCATTTGCCAGTCTCGCGGAATTGCGCACTGTATCTTGTTGGCCAAACCTGAAACTGTGGTAGAGGTAGCCAAAGCACGAGGAATTGAATTGCCCGATGATCTGGAAATTATTGATCCCGATCTGATTCGCAATCAGTACATCGCACCAATGGTGGAGCTACGTAAAGGAAAGCTGAGCGATCTTCAAGCCAAAGAGCAGCTTCAAGATACCGTAGTTTTAGGCACCATGATGCTGGCACTCGATCAGGTGGATGGATTGGTTTCTGGTGCAATTCATACCACCGCCAATACAGTTCGCCCCGCTTTTCAATTGATTAAGACAGCACCCAACTATTCTTTAGTTTCCTCTGTCTTTTTCATGCTGCTTCCAGATGAAGTTTATGTGTATGGTGATTGCGCAATTAATCCAGACCCAGATGCCGATCAACTGGCCGAGATTGCCATTCAATCGGCAGATTCTGCAAAAGCCTTTGGCATTGAACCGCGCATTGCCATGATCAGTTACTCTACCGGCACTTCGGGCACAGGTGCAGACGTAGAAAAAGTGGTCCGTGCCACTGAAATTGCCAAACAACGTCGCCCAGACTTACTGATCGATGGACCACTGCAATACGATGCCGCCTCGGTTGAAAGTGTTGGTCGACAAAAAGCACCAGATTCAAAAGTCGCTGGCCGCGCCAATGTATTTATTTTTCCAGACTTAAATACGGGTAATACCACCTATAAAGCAGTTCAGCGCTCGGCAAACGTGGTGAGTGTTGGCCCGATGTTGCAAGGCCTAAATAAACCGGTTAATGATTTATCACGTGGCGCATTGGTCGATGACATCGTGTTTACCATTGCGCTGACCGCGATTCAGGCCGAGCAGCAACTTGAAGCAAAAGCTGCTGCGCTAGCCTCATAATCACTTTTAATCGCTCTTTAAAAAGCCATTTGCCACGATCAAGTGGCTTTTTAAATTGATTACCAGTGTTACTTCTTTTGAGCCAACCATACCGTATGTCCAGTACATTCTGGATCTTCTGCAATCATTTTGATGATTTTAAAGCCATATCGAGCCAGTAAGTTCCGATATTCTGCGGCATCTAAACTGGCATGATAAAGTGGCTCACCAAACATATCACCAATCGCCTCCCCATCGCTTGGCCCACTGGTAAACATAAGCACACCACCTGATGCAGCAAGCATTGAAAACTGTGCAAACATTTGGCGCTGATCTTCAGGGTTAAGATGAAAAAAACTATCCCACGCCAAGATACCATCAAAGGTTTGCTCAGCACGAAACTGACGAATATCGGCATTTATCCATATCTGTTCAGAAAAATTTTGCTGTGCCATATCTAGCATGACTGTGGACGCATCAACTCCCGTCAATTGACAACCCTGCTCAATCAAATATTTTGCAATAGGTATCCCCGAACCACATCCCAAATCAACTACCTTTGCAGACATGGGTAATAGACCTAAAAAACGATCAAGCCATATTTTTTCGTGTAGAAAATCGCCTCTTAACTGTGTCCAATCACGACCATGTTTTTGATAAATTTCAATAATATTTTTTGCTAAATCACTATACTGCATTAGGATCTTCTCTGTATTAAAAGCACAATTTCCTGCTCTGAATCGCAATCTATGTATCCCTTCGACCTTTAGCCAAAATCTCGCCAAAACTCCCCACAGCCTGATCGTTTTATCATATAATTTAGCCCGCTAGCTAACTGCCCGCTCAAGAGATTTTTTGGTATGACCACAATTATCAAACAAGAAGACTTGATCACTTCGGTCAAGGACGCCCTTCAGTTCATTTCCTACTATCATCCGCAAGATTTCATTCAGGCCATGAGCCGCGCGTATGACCGTGAAGCGAACCAAGCTGCAAAGGATGCAATCGCGCAAATTCTCATCAACTCTCGTATGTGTGCAGAAGGCCATCGCCCAATCTGTCAAGATACGGGGATCGTCAACGTTTTTGTTGATGTAGGTCTAGACGTTAAGTTTGATCTGAGCATGAGCCTAGACGATGCAATCAATGAAGGTGTACGCCAAGGTTATCTTGAAAATACCAACGTACTGCGTGCTTCAGTGCTTGCAGATCCGGCTTTTGGTCGTAAAAATACCAAAGACAATACACCTGCCGTGATTCACTATAAGCTCGTTCCGGGCAACAAAGTTGATATTACTGTTGCAGCAAAAGGTGGCGGTTCTGAAAACAAATCTAAACTTGCCATGCTGAATCCATCAGATTCGATTGTAGACTGGGTACTCAAAACAGTTCCAACCATGGGTGCTGGCTGGTGTCCGCCAGGTATGCTCGGTATCGGGATTGGCGGTACTGCTGAAAAAGCCATGATGCTTGCCAAAGAAGCATTGATGGAAGAAATCAACATGGACGAGCTACTTCGCCGTGGGCCAGAAAACAAAATCGAAGAACTTCGTATCGAAATCTTTGAAAAAGTAAATGCGCTCGGGATTGGTGCACAAGGTTTGGGCGGCTTAACCACAGTCCTCGATATTAAAATTAAAGATTATCCATGTCATGCAGCAGGTAAGCCAGTTGGTATGATTCCAAACTGCGCCGCAACTCGTCATGCCCACTTTCAGCTAGATGGTTCAGGCCCAGCGCATATTCAAGCCCCTAAACTTGAAGATTACCCAGAAGTGACGTGGGATGCGTCTAAATCAAAACGCGTGAATCTTGATACCATCACCCAAGAAGAAATGAACTCTTGGCAGCCGGGCGATACCTTGTTGCTCAGTGGTACCATGTATACTGGCCGTGATGCAGCGCATAAACGCTTAGTCGAAATGATCGACAACGGTGAAGAGCTTCCTGTCGACTTAAAAGGTAAATTTATTTACTACGTTGGCCCGGTTGATCCTGTACGTGACGAAGTGGTTGGACCTGCTGGCCCAACAACCGCAACGCGTATGGACAAATTCACACGTAAAGTGCTTGAGCACACGGGTCTGTTTGGCATGATTGGTAAAGCAGACCGTGGCCCAACAGCCATTGAAGCGATTAAAGACAATCAAGCCACTTATCTGATGGCTGTCGGTGGTGCAGCGTATTTGGTTTCAAAAGCAGTTCGTGAAGCCGAAGTGGTTGCCTTTGCAGATTTGGGGATGGAAGCCATCTACAAATTTGTAGTTGAAGATATGCCGGTTTCCGTTGCAGTTGATGTAAACGGTACATCGGTACATGCCATTGCACCTAAAATCTGGCAAGAAAAAATTGGCAAAATCCCTGTGATTGATGCCACTGCGGGTTAATCAAAAGAGAAAGCGCCTTCGGGCGCTTTTTTATTCTTCAGATTTTACGCTCACTCACCATGTGAGTGGATTCCACAGTTTAAACGGCTTGACCAACAATACATCACTCTTTTCATCGTACTTTGCCGGTTTAAGCTCTTGCGCTTTACTTCGAATCTTACCGTTTTGATCTTGTGCAACAAAATTATAACTCGATGATTTTAGACGGGTAAATGCAATCTGATTGCGCCCAGTTTTTTCAGGCACGATTAAAAATGGTCCAGAGCGCTCTTTGCGCCCCGGATTTTCTTCATCGTATTTCACGTAATAGCTTTGTCCAGCCTCAACACTCATGTCGATATATTTAGGGTCTTGAAAATGAAACACTGTGAGTGGACGACTGCTCGACAGTCGATAGGTACCCGCGGGAAGCTCAATCCAGTAATAATGATTGTTTAACAAGCTTGGAATGCGTTTACCATTGATAAATAAATTGGCTGCCGCGATTTCCTGCTGATTCCAGCGCGTGTCGGGTCGATATAGATATACCACGGCCGCTTGTGGATTTTGTGGCTGAATGGGTTGAAAGTATTGACCCAGTTTTTGATTGACCCACCCTCCCACGCTAAATTTCCCGACATGATACTGATCGGTAATTCCGGGTTTCTGCGTCACATCGACAGGCGGTAAAGTCGAGCGCAGTGCTTGCGCATCAGACGATTGAGGCACACTGTGCTGACATCCTGTAAGCAACCCCACACCACATAATAAAAAACATAGATTACGCATGACATCCCTCGAAGCGCTTTTTTTGAATTATTTTTGAGCAATCACTTTGCATCTTTTGTTTTTTTAGATTAACACCAGCTGTTTTTAAAGCCAATAAAAAAGCATGAAATGCGTAAACAAATCATGCTTTTTCAGACGAAATAAATTAAGCCGATTTTGAATCAATCACCTTTAGGTCTGAAGCACTTTGCGCTTGACCAGATGTTTTGGCTAAATGTTCCTTCTTGTAAACAGGCGCAGCTTTGCCCTGAATCACCTCTTCATTGACAATCACAGTACCGACATCTTGACGGCTTGGTAGGTCGTACATGGTTTCAAGCAATACATTTTCCATGATCGAACGCAAACCACGTGCACCGGTATTACGCTCTAATGCCTTTTTGGCAATGGCACGTAAAGCCGACTCTTCAAATACCAAATCTACATTTTCCATCTGGAATAAAGATTCGTATTGACGCGTTAATGCATTTTTTGGCTCAGTCAAAATTTGCATGAGTGCTGCTTCGTCTAGCTCTTCAAGCGTTGCAATCACTGGCAAACGGCCAATAAATTCAGGAATCAAACCAAATTTAACCAAATCGGTTGGCTCAACCTGACGGAAAAGCTCAGCCAGCTTTTTGCTTTCGTCTTTCTTTTTGACTTCTGCATTAAAGCCGATACCGCCTTTTTCATGGCGCTGCTGTACAATTTTTTCCAGACCAGAAAAAGCACCACCACAAATAAACAGGATATTTGAAGTATCAATCTGGATAAATTCCTGCTGTGGATGCTTGCGACCACCTTGAGGCGGGATAGAAGCCACAGTGCCTTCAATCATTTTAAGCAAGGCTTGCTGCACACCTTCACCCGAAACATCGCGTGTGATAGATGGGTTTTCAGACTTACGGGTAATTTTATCGATCTCGTCGATATAAATAATCCCTTTTTGCGCCTTCTCGACATCGTAATCTGCTTTTTGAAGCAGCTTCTGTACGATATTTTCCACATCCTCACCCACATAGCCTGCTTCGGTAAGGGTGGTGGCATCAGCCATTGCAAACGGTACATCCAGCAAACGTGCCAGTGTTTGTGCCAGTAAAGTTTTACCAGAACCCGTTGGTCCAATCAGCAAAATATTACTTTTTGCAATTTCGACTGCATGTTGCTTGTTGGCCTGCCCAGACTGTCCTGCTTTTAAACGCTTGTAATGGTTATATACCGCAACAGATAAGGTTTTCTTTGCCAGATCTTGACCAATCACATACTGATCGAGTGCCGCCCGAATCTCATGAGGTTTTGGCAAATCACGACTTGCCCAATCTCCTGCTTCAACTTGCTGGCTCGTTTGAACAAGATCCAAGCACACATCCACGCATTCATTACAGATATAGGCGTTCTCGCCTGCGATTAGTTTCCCAACCTCAGACTGAGACTTGCCACAGAATGAACAGTGTTTTTGTCCTTGAGGATGTTCGGACATATCTACTCCACAACTTAAATCTTAAAAATTAGGGACGTTTAGAGAGCACTGCATCGACTAAACCGTATTCTTTTGCCGCTTGCGCAGTCATGAAATTATCACGATCGGTATCACGTGCGACACGCTCATAGTCTTGGCCACTATGCTCTGCCATCAGACGATTTAAGCGCTCTTTGATAAATAGAATTTCACGCGCGTGAATTTCGATATCCGATGCCTGACCACGGAATCCACCTAAAGGTTGGTGAATCATAACACGTGCATTTTCAAGGCAATAACGTTTGCCCTTGGCACCCGCATTCAGCAAGAAAGCACCCATAGATGCAGCCTGACCCATACAGTAAGTCACGACATCAGGCTTGATAAACTGCATGGTATCATAAATTGCCATGCCCGCTGTCACCGACCCACCTGGTGAGTTGATGTAAAGGTGAATGTCTTTATCTGGGTTCTCTGCTTCTAAAAACAACATCTGAGCAACAATTAAGTTTGCCATATTGTCTTCGACTTCACCCGTCAAAAAGATGACTCGCTCACGTAAAAGACGTGAAAAAATATCAAATGAACGCTCGCCGCGTGATGATTGTTCAACTACAACAGGAACTAAAGCATTTTCAATCGTTGGAACATACATACGTTTATTTATTCCTAAATTTTTTGTAACTTAACCCATAATCACAATATGAGGGATAATTACTGAAATTGCAAAAAGATTCCAAAGGAAATATCAGATAATTTCAGCTGAAGATAGCGGATTTGGTTGAAACACAACAAAATCACTACAACCATAAAAAAAGGCGCTTGCGCGCCCTTTTTTATCAACAACAATTAACGCGCTTGGCGAGCTTGCTGTTCTTTTAACAACTCTTCGTAAGATACCGCTGTATCTGTTACTTTTGCAGCAGCCAAGATGTGGTCCACTACCTGATCTTCAAGCACAACAGCTTCGATTTGAGCGCGTTGTTGCTGATCATTTTTGAAGTATTCAACGACTTCTGTTGGATCTTCGTAAGAAGACGCCATTTCGTCGATGTAGGCATCAACACGCGCTTGATCAACTTCAAGTTTCGCATCAGCAAGTACTTTGCTTACAAGTACGCCAAGTTTCACTGATTTTTCAGCTTGTTCCTTGAACAATTCGTCTGGAAGCATGCTCTTGTCAAATGATTGAGCGCCTGCACCACCAAACTGCTGCGTGAACTGCTGAATCATTTGCTGACGCTGACGATCAATTTCTTGTGCAACCATTGCTTCAGGCACTTCGATTTCGTTCGCTGCAACAAGTGCATCAAAAGTCGCTTGTTTCACTTGGTTACGAAGACCGTTACGTACTTCGCGCTCCATGTTTTTGCGTACATCTGATTTTAGCTTTTCTACGCCTTCTTCTTCAGTAAGACCGAAGATTTTTAAGAATTCTGCATCGATTTCTGGAAGCTTTGGTTTTTCAACTTGCTTCACAGTGATTTTGAATTTCGCTGCTTTACCTGCAAGGTTAGCGGCTTGGTAATCTTCTGGGAAAGTCACATCGATGACTTTCTCTTCACCCGCTTTCATGCCCACGATACCGTCTTCAAAGCCCGGAATCATACGGCCAGAACCCAAGACCAATTTAAAGTCTTCAGCAGAACCGCCTTCAAACTTCTCACCGTCTACTTCGCCTTCGAAATCAAAAGTTACTTGCATGTCTTTTTTCGCCATGCCTTTGGTCACAGCCCAAGTTTGACGTTGTTTTTGCAAGTTTTCGATCATGACATCAACGTCTTTGTCGTTGATTTCAGTCGCTTTACGCTCAACTTCTAATGCATCAAACGCGTTTACTTCAACTTCTGGGTACACTTCGACAGTTGCTTCGTACACCAAAGCATCATCTTTATGTTCAACTTTTTCAATGTTTGGCATGCCAACAGCATTGATTTTTTCTTGTTGAATCGCTTCGAATACGGTGTCACGAATGATGTCATTGACCACTTCTTGGTAAATGCCAGCACCGAAATCTGAACGAACGCGAGACAAAGGCACTTTTCCAGGACGGAAGCCGTTGATTTTCACAGTTTTGGCAGTGCGTTTTAAACGAGCTTCAAATTGCTCATTAATACGGCTCGTCGGTACAGAAACATTTAAACGACGGGCAACGCCCGAAACCGCTTCAGTCGTTACTTGCATGGCTTCCTCGATAATTTGGTTAGGTAGTAACAATTTTTAAAGTGCCACATTATATGACAACTTTACCGATATACAAAACGGATCATGAAATTGCAACTTTTTTATTCATTTTTCAAGGTAAAGTTGGCTGAAATAGGTCTGATAAAGCGATCAAATCAGATTTGTAGCATCTTTACAGCACAGATTGCGCTAGATCACCACTTTATCGTGATGAATTGAATAGCTGAAAGAAAGTCTCAGCGCATTTACTTAAATGATATAAAGTCTTTTAGTCGTTACTACCAAAAAAATTTATTGAAATATTAAAAAAGTCTTAAAAAATTTATAAAAAAATGATTTTTTCTCTTCTTAAAATTTAATTAATTTAAAAAATACAAATTAAAACAATAACCTATACCAAAATAGCAAATTTGGTATCGTTTAAATTCCATAATTTCTCCATTTTTAATAATTAAATCCAATTACATTCGACTACAAATTTTAATAATAATCATTATTATTCGCATACTGTTTCTTATTGATACTGAGACTTCTATGGCGTTTATCACCACTCGAAAGAAGATTGTTTCTTCTGCTATTGCCTCTTCCCTCGCTGTTATGGCCACTCCCGTTATTGCGCAAGACGAGGTCTCTCACCTTGCGACCATTCGTGCACAAGCAGAACAAACAGAAAGCTTAAAAGTTGATACATCTGCCAACAAAAAATATGTCGCGCCGCTACTCGATACCCCAAAATCCGTTGCGATCGTTTCACAAAAATTACTACAGGATACGGGTGCAACTTCTTTAACCCAAGCATTGCAAAATGTACCAGGCATTACCTTTGCAGCCGGTGAAGGCGGTACACCATTTGGTGATACGCCTTATATCCGTGGATATAGCGCGCAGTCTTCCATTTATGTAGATGGCGTAAGAAATGCCACCACACAAAATCGTGATAACTTTGCAGTCGAACAAATTGAAGTCACCAAAGGCTCAAGCTCTACTCTTTCAGGTGGTGGCGGCGTGGGTGGTAGTATCAATCTGATCACCAAACAGGCACACCAAGGCGATGAATACCAAGGGACTGTTGCTGGCGGCACAGATAATTACCGTCATATTCAACTCGATGCCAACAAAGATTTCGGCAACGGTGTTGCAGGCCGTGTGGTCGTGATGGGACATCAAAATGAAAAGCCGGGCCAAAGCAATGGTGCCGAATACAATCGTGTCGGTTTAGCCCCGAGTATTGCGTGGGGGCTGGGTACTGCAACACGTGGTTTGCTCAGTTATTACTACTTACAAAGCTACGATGAACCAGATGCAGGTATTCCATTTCCAACCACAGGCGGCAAGCCGATTTCGGTAAAGCAAGGCACTTACTACGGCTGGAAAAATCGTGATTTTGATAAACGCGAAAACCACATTGGTACGTTCAAGCTTGAACACGATTTAAGTGATAATCTCACTGTATCGAATGTAGCCACCTATACCAAATCCAAAACTGACTACATTTATACTAATGCTGACGATTCAAAAGGTAATGTGGCTAATGGCACCGTATGGCGTGGTCATTCGTTGAGTCGTATCTCAAATACCGATGCCTTTGCAGATCAACTGGCTCTAACAGGTAAATTTAATACTGGCATGCTCAAGCACAGTTTTAATACTGGTATTGAATACAGCGATCAAAGCACTGATCTTGGTCTATATATCACACCTGCCACAAGTAGCACTTGTACCAGCACCAACTATCAATGCACAGATCTCTATAACCCAAGTAATCCGGCATACACGGGTACCATTACACCTTATGCCAATATGTATACCACACGCAGTAAAACAACTTCATTGTACGCACTGGATAGCATTGAATTCACGCCACAATGGTTACTGAATTTAGGCGTGCGTTGGGATAAATTTGATACCAGTGTGAAATATCATAAAGCCGCGATGAACTATGCTGGTGTCGCATCTACAGGTGTCGATGTAGACAGTGACAGTGACTTTTTCTCTTATCAAGCTGGTCTGACCTTTAAGCCAACAGAAAATGGCAGCATCTATGTAAGCTATGCCACATCTGCAAACCCTGTGGGAATTGGTCAAGGAGACAGCAGCGAATCCAGTGTGAGTACCTCGATTGCAGATCTTTCACCTGAAAAAGCACGTACTGCCGAATTGGGCACTAAATGGGATTTATTTGATAAGCGTGCTAATTTAACAGCTGCCATTTTCCGTACCGAAAAGCAAAATACACGCATTCAGGATGCATCTGGTCTGTACTCAAATGTAGGTGACAGCAAAGTTGATGGTTTTGAGCTGGAGTTAAACGGTCATATCACACAAAAATGGGATATTTCTGCTGGCTATAGCTACCTCGATAGCGAACTGAAAAATGGTGGCTATTCACGTGGTACAGCCGTACCATCGGGCGGTCCAATTCCTTTTGTAGCCAAAAACAGTGCGACGCTTTGGTCAACTTATAAAGTGATGCCAAAATTCACCCTTGGTGCAGGTGCACAGTACAAAGACAAAGTCTTTGTAAACTCAAGTACAACAGCAGAGAAATACTTACCGGCATATACCATTTATAATGCCATGGCCAAGTACGATATTAATCCGAATGTGAATCTACAGCTCAACATCAACAATATTTCGGACAAACGCTATTTCACTAGCGCACATGCGGCACACTATGCTTTTGAAGGTGACGGTCGCAATGCAGTGTTGGCAATCAACTTTAAATACTAATCGCTATTCAGCTCAACCTCGTTGAGATTGATGCTTGATCATTTAAAATAGCCTCAGCATGGGGCTATTTTTTAATTTTAAATCCACTGAACAGACAGGTTTTACACGTGATCCATCATATTCCAAATGTTCTCAGTAAAGAACAAGTTGCCGAATTTCGTACCCTTATGCTTAGTGCCAACTGGGTTAATGGAAAAGTTACCGCGGGAACACTGTCTGCCTCTGTAAAAAACAATCAACAACTTTCAGAGCAAGACCCGCTGACCCACGAGTTAAGTGACCGAGTCATGAAAGCCATCTGGAATCATCCGATATTTCAGGCAGCTGCACTTCCGCATCAAATGATTCCCCCCCTGTTTAACCGTTACGATGTTCAGGAAAGCTTTGGCTTTCATGTCGACAACTCGATTCGGTTAATTCGAGGCACACAGCAGCAAATGCGTACCGACCTTTCATGTACGCTATTTTTGAGTGAACCAGACGAATACGATGGCGGTGAGCTCGTGATTGAAGACACTTACGGCTATCACGAAGTCAAACTTCCTGCCGGAGATGTTGTACTGTATCCGGCGACCAGCCTACACGAAGTAAGCAGCATTACCCGTGGGACACGTTTTGCCTCCTTTTTCTGGGTGCAAAGCTTAATTCGTGATGACAGTAAACGTCATTTGTTGTTTAACTTAGATGAAAGTGTTCGCAGTCTTCGCATGCAGCATGGTGATGGTTATGCTGAAGTGGTTAAGCTAACCAACATCTACCACAATCTCATGCGCATGTGGTCTGAGCTGTAATAAGCAGATACTTACAATATTCGGAAAATGTTTTAGAGATAATAATTTTTATCGAATTAAGAATTTTAAGTGGGAAAAATTTCCACTTAATTTAAATTATATGCAAAACTCAGGGAAATATTTTCCAGTTTTTCAAATTAAAATCTACACTATAATTTTGCATGCCTGTGGTTTTTCGCCTAGACTCAAATGATCAACAATGGTATTGAGTGAATTGAAATACCTCAGCATTTAACTCATGGTATATGGAAATGAAACACGTTTTTGCTTGTCCCTCGCTCACCACATCCATCATGGCTCTCCTGATGCTGCGCCTCGCGCGCGTATAAACCTTATGCCGTAATCGGCAGCCTTAATTTTTGACTTTCACTTTTTTATTGAATACCCATATAAGAGCAGTGCGCAACGCCAATAACACGACAGCATGCACACTGCAACAAGGAGCACTCTCATGATGTTAGCAGATCCAAGCAAGAAATATCGCCGTATGTATCAACGTGTCGATTTACCTGATCGCCAGTGGCCAAATAACGAAATCACCAAAGCGCCGATCTGGATGAGTACGGATTTACGCGATGGCAACCAAGCCATTTTTGAGCCGATGAGCATTGAACAGAAATTTAAAATGTTTCAAATGTTGGTCAAAATCGGCTTCAAACATATTGAAATTGGCTTTCCATCGGCATCACAAATCGATTTTGATTTCACCCGTAAACTCATCGAAGAAAATCATATTCCAGATGATGTGTACATTGAGGTATTGGTTCAGGCACGTGATCACTTGATCGAACGTACGTTTGAATCTTTGGTGGGTGCCAAGCGTGCAATTGTGCACATTTACAATGCGAACTCTCCAACTTTCCGCCAAAAAGTGTTGAATGTTGGCGTTGAGGGTGCCAAAAAATTGGCAATTAACGCCGCTGAAAAAGTAAAAGAATACGCTGCACAATACCCTCAGACCGACTGGATTTTTCAATACAGCCCAGAATGTTTCTCTGCCACTGAATTAGAAGTGGCCAAAGATGTCTGTGATGCTGTCACCGAAATCTGGGAAGCCTCACCTGAAAACAAAGTGATTTTAAACTTACCGGCTACAGTCGAAGTTTCTACACCGAATGTATATGCCGACCAAATCGAGTGGATGCATCGCAATCTTGCTCGTCGTGACGGTGTGATTATTTCGGTGCATTGCCATAATGACCGTGGCTGTGGTATTGCGGCATCTGAACTTGCCATTATGGCTGGTGCAGACCGTGTGGAAGGCTGCGTGTTTGGAAACGGCGAGCGTACCGGAAATGTCGATGTGGCTGCGATTGCATTAAACATGTACACCCAAGGCGTTGCACCTGAGCTAGATTTTTCTAATATTAATGAAATCATTGCGACAGTTGAAGAATGTACTGGCTTGCCTGTGCATCCACGTCATCCATATGCGGGTGATTTGGTCTTCACTGCATTTTCAGGCTCACACCAAGATGCCATTAAAAAAGGCTTTGAGTTCCAGAAAAACGAAGACATCTGGGATATGCCATACTTGCCAATCGATCCAAAAGATTTGGGCCGCGACTACGATGCCGTGATTCGTGTGAACAGCCAATCTGGTAAAGGCGGTATTGCTTACTTGCTCGAATCGAATTACAACGTGGTGTTGCCTCGTCGTTTACAGATCGAGTTTTCACAGATTGTACAGCAGCGTACCGACGAAAATGGAACCGAAATCAGTGCATCTGATATCTGGACCTTGTTTCAAGACACTTATGTGAAAGTGAAAGAACAGCACTATACTGCCAAAAACTATCGTCTTTCAGATATTAATGGTACTCAAATTATTGAGTTAGATGTGGATATCGACGGTGAAGTTCAGCAGCTTCGCGGTGAAGGCAATGGACCAATTTCGGCCTTTATGAATGCGCTTCAATTGCCAATTGATGTTTTGAACTACGAAGAACGCAGTATCAGTTCGGGTGCCAATGCCAAAGCCCTCACCTTGATTGAAATTCAGGTTAAAGGAACCGGCAAGAGTGCATTTGGTGCAGGCGTACACGACAATACAGTCACCTCATCTATTGAAGCGATTTTAGCCTGTACCAACCGCTTGATTGAGCAAGGCGTGCTCAGTACGGATCAAGTGGCCGCCGCCGCAGTTTAATCTCGCTAAAACCCTCTTTTTGAAAGGATACCTATGGTATCCTTTCTTTTATTATTGATTTAAAGATAAAAGGCGAATTGCTCCCGTGTCTTTTCCATCTGACTCAGTGGGGTTGGTTACTCCGCAAAAATTCCAATTTGAAGATCCTTTGCATTTAGAATGTGGACGTATCTTGCCGCGTTTCGAACTTATGGTTGAAACCTACGGTACACTCAATGCCGATCATTCGAATGCCATCTTGATTTGTCATGCCTTATCTGGCCATCATCATGCAGCAGGTTATCATCATCAAGACGATAAAAAAGCAGGCTGGTGGGATGCATGCATAGGCCCCGGCAAAGCGATTGATACCAATTTGTTTTTTGTGGTGGCCTTAAACAACATTGGCGGATGTAACGGATCGACAGGCCCGACATCTCCTAATCCTGAAAATGAAAACCGTCCTTATGGTCCTGACTTTCCACTGGTGACGGTGCGTGACTGGGTCAAAACACAAGCATTACTCTCAGACCGTCTAAAAATTGATGCATGGTATGCCGTAATTGGTGGCTCTTTGGGCGGAATGCAGGCACTGCAATGGTCGGTCGATTATCCAGATCGTCTCAAAAACTGTGTGATTATTGCCAGTGCGCCAAAACTTTCTGCACAAAATATTGCCTTTAATGAGGTGGCCCGCCAATCGATTCTTTCCGACCCCGACTTCTATCACGGTCGTTATTTAGAACATGACAGTTATCCAAAACGTGGTCTGATTTTGGCACGTATGGTGGGGCATATTACCTATTTATCAGAAGAAGCCATGAAGCAAAAATTTGGCCGAGACTTAAAATCGGGTAAATTTATGTATGGCTTTGATGTTGAGTTTCAGGTCGAAAGTTATTTACGTTATCAAGGCGAGCAATTTAGCCGAAACTTTGATGCCAATACGTATTTAATCATGACCAAGGCACTCGACTACTTTGATCCGTCACGTGAATACGAGCAGTCGCTGACCCGCGCCATGGCCAAAACAAAATGTCGCTTTTTAGTGGTGTCTTTTACCACCGACTGGCGTTTTGCACCTGAGCGTTCACAAGAAATTGTAGATGCGCTGATTACCAATCATAAACCTGTGACTTATCTCGATATCGATGCCGAGCAAGGTCACGATTCATTTTTGTTTCCGATTCCACTTTACGTCAAAACGCTTCGCGCATTTTTAGGTGGTGAGGCACATCTCAAATCGACACCAAATCTGGAGGCGATCTAATGCGTATTGACCAACAACTGGCAGAAACATGGATTAAACCGGGTACAAGTGTGCTGGATTTGGGCTGTGGCGATGGTGAATTATTGGCCCATATGAGCAAAAAACATCAAATTCGTGCCTATGGACTAGAAATTGATCAAGAAAAGATTGCAATTGCGGTCAGTCGCGGGTTAAATATTATTCAACAGGATTTGAACTTGGGCTTGAGCCGTTTTGCCGACCAGTCTTTTGACTCGGTGGTGATGGCACAAGCACTGCAAGCCGTCGATGCACCTGACGTGTTATTACGCGATATGGTGCGTGTAGGGAAACAAGCCATTATTACCTTTCCAAACTTTGCGCACTGGAAAACGCGCTCTTTTTTAGCCTTGAAAGGAATGATGCCTGTTTCAGATGCGCTGCCGTATATGTGGTATAACACACCCAATATCCACCTGTGTACATTTAAGGATTTTGAAGCACTCTGTGCTGAAAATGATATTCAAATTATTAATCGACTTGCCGTGAATGGGAATCAGCAAGGGAGCCTTCTGAGTAAGCATGTCCCGAATTTGTTTGGTGAAGTCGCAATTTATCGAGTGAGCGCTCTATGAAAAAAGCACTGTTTGGCACACTAGTAATTGGACTTTTAAGTTTTCAAGCACATGCCGATTACGTTCCACAACCCCAATCGATTGCTGCACAGGCTGCACGTTATTCAGTGATGAGTATCAGCGAACTGACTCAAGCTGCACGAGCTGGTCAGGCAGGTGCTCAGTTTTATCTGGGCGCACATTACCAACATGGTAAAGATGTTGCCAAAGATGATAAGCAAGCGTTTACTTGGTTTAAAGCAGCAGCAGATCAAGGCTTATCCCCTGCTCAGTTAAATGTAGGCCGTATGTATGCAGATGGCGTGGGTGTAGCTAAAAACGAAAGCATGGCGCGTAAGTATTTTGAAAAAGCGGCCAGCAATGGTGATAACCGTGCCAGCTACAATCTGGCAATGATGGAAGAGCAAAAGAAAAACTATCAGGGTGCTTATCAGTGGTACGAACTGTCCACCCGCGATGGCATGCTTGACAATAAAGTCATCAATATGTCGCAAAGCAAAAAAACAGCTTTGGCAGCAAACCTGACCCAAGATCAGATTCGTCAAGCGGTTGACCGTGCAGACAAATGGATTCAAGCGCAGTAAATTTTTTTAGCATTAAGAGCACCTTCGGGTGCTTTTTCTTTTGTTAAAATCACCTCAAAATTTTGTTCGAGCATTTATTATGTCCAATTCAGCATGGTTAAATCAAGGCACACTGGTCTTAGCCAGTAACAATAAAGGGAAGATTAGTGAGTTTGAAAAGATGTTTGGCGAACTCAAACTTCCTGTTAATGTCATTCCACAAGGTCAGCTCAATATTCCCGATGCCATTGAAGATGGTTTAAGCTTTATCGAAAATGCCATTATCAAGGCGCGCCATGCCGCCAAGATTTCAGGCAAACCCGCTATTGCAGATGACTCGGGCCTGTGTGTACCTGTTTTGGGCGGTGCGCCGGGTATTTATTCAGCACGCTATGCGGGCGATCATGGCAATGATGCCGCCAATAACGCAAAGCTTCTAGAGGATTTACGCCCTTATCGACAGCGCAATCAGCCGATTGCCGGTATGTTTGTCTGCGTATTGGCTTTTGTGGAACATGCTGATGATCCGCTACCGCGTATTTTTGAAGGTTTCTGGCACGGCGAGATTCTCGATGCACCGCAAGGTGAGCACGGTTTCGGCTATGATCCGCTGTTTTGGCTACCTCAACTCGGTATGAGTAGCGCCGAAATGCCAAAAGAACAAAAAAATAAAATCAGTCACCGTGGTAAAGCCATGCAGCTTTTCCGCGACAGTCTTTCGACATCGGTTTAATCACGCCTCGAAGTGGATGTGAGGCTCGCCTTACATCCAACTCAGCAAAGATGTTGTATGAATTATCAGTGCATAGAGTGCAATTAATATACAGCTCATGATTGTACCTGATGCAATATATTTAGCCGATACACCGGTACCTTGATAATGTGTTTCCAGTGCCACAATATTCGCCGCGGGTGGCAAGCAAAACAGTAAAAACATTACGCCAATCGATTGCTGTATATTGGCAATGGGTAAATAAAAATAAGCTGATGTGCAGAGCACGACGCCGCAGATCACTTTTAAACCTAAAATGGCAGCACTACGTTTTAAATCCTGAACATGCACTTTTGTATGTCGTAACCACATGCCGAGCACACACATGCCAGCAAAGCTCATCCCTATTTTCGCAGCACTGTAAATAAGCTCAAATATGTGAGGATCGTGAATATTTTGTATCCCGATCAAACGGCATAGCCCAGCCAGAATGAGCGCAATACATGGCGGAGACTGTACGACCTTTTGCACAATGATCCGCATGGACTGCGGCGCATCAGAAACAGCTGTGACTGCCCAAATATTGCCAAAAATAGAACCGCCAATATAAAGCGCCACCATGGCCGAACTGATTTGAGGGCCAAAAATCGCAATTGCAAAAGGAAAGCCCAGCCACGCCATATTGACATAACTAAAGCACAGTGCGCCCAGTCGCTCTTTAAACAAGGCCATATAGACAGCAAACAAGATTAAAGAGACAACGAAGCTAAACAGCATTAAGGCAAGGCTTCCCGCCTGATAAAATACCATGTTGTAAATAATGACAACTGGGATAAATACACGGGCAAGCACAGTGGCAAGCCATGGCTTGAGTCGCTCACTGTATGTACCTTGTGCCAGCAAAAGCCCAACAATAAATGCCACGACGGGCAAAACTAAATTCACAACATCGCCTTATATGTTTAATAAACTCATTCAACTTGAGTCTAACAGTACTCGCTTAAAATACGCTTGTCTTAAAACTGAAATAAATCAGTCACATTCCTGTCATGCCTTCTTGCTCAAATATCTGCAAAACATTGGAGTAGAAAAAATGGCAGGTTTATCAATTTGGCACGTGATTATCTTTTTAGTGGTGGTGGTGCTGTTATTTGGTACGTCAAAACTAAAAAATCTGGGTAAAGATGTCGGCGGCGCGGTTAAAGACTTTAAAAAATCAATGCGCGATGAAACAGAAGAAAATGCACAATTACACACCCCGCGCACGATTGATGCAGAAGTGAAGACGGCTGAACGTTCTTCTGCCAAAAGCTAAGAGTACGCTGCTATGTTAGATGTCGGTTTTGGTGAACTCTTTTGCTTTGGGATAATTGCCCTGCTGGTACTAGGCCCAGATAAACTTCCGGTTGCCGCACGCTTTGCTGGCCGCTGGTATGCCAGAGCCAAACGTTACATTTCCAATATACAAAACGAGATTGATCGTGAGCTCAAGCTGTCTGAATTTAGAAAAGAAATGCAAGATGAGCTAGACCGTTTACATTCGTTAGAACAAAGTATGCAGGCCCGTTTAAAAGAAATCGAAAAAGCCTCTCAAGAAC
Source organism: Acinetobacter sp. ACZLY 512 (assembly GCF_023614015.1). Classification (NCBI taxonomy): domain Bacteria; kingdom Pseudomonadati; phylum Pseudomonadota; class Gammaproteobacteria; order Moraxellales; family Moraxellaceae; genus Acinetobacter; species Acinetobacter sp. ACZLY 512. Next base: position 119,810 of record NZ_JAKIVI010000003.1, on the reverse strand, counting down.
AACGAATCCATCTCGCAGAGCAACCTGAAGCCACTTGTGTACCCCAGCTTAAAACAACTTACATCTTGTGTCATGTACCACAACACGTTGTACCGTTTTGTACACATCAACAACCCCGAAGATGTGAACGCCAAAACGATGTGATTCCTCAACATTCTTCTGTCGAGTTAAAGATTGCCGTATGAGCCAGCTTCCTTCAAATGACATCATGCCTGCACCAGAGTCTCTGGAGCAGATGCCTATTACTCAACATTTGATTGCTTTAAGACGTCATCTTTTTAAGATTGTGGGCGTGACACTGCTTTTGTTTTTTATTTTATTGCCTTTTCGAAACACCACCTATCAGTGGCTGTCTGAGCCTCTGCGTCGCCAGATGCCAAGTACATCGTCGATGATTGCCACCGACGTTACCGCTACATTTATGGCGCCGTTCAAGCTCAATTTATGTGTTGCACTCATGTTGGCGATGCCGTTTATCCTATTTCAGCTTTGGACCTTTATTAAGCCCGCGCTATACGCAAAGGAAAGACATCTGGCTATTCCGCTACTTGTAGGCAGTATTGTGCTTTTTTATACCGGCATTGCCTTTGCGTATTTTATTGCCCTGCCCGGTATCTTGCATTTCTTTATGAGTGTTTCACCAGAAACTGTTGCCCCGATGACCGACATCAACAGTTATCTGGACTTTTGTTTAAAATTATTTCTGGTTTTTGGATTTACCTTTGAAATTCCAATCGCCACCTTGCTGCTTATTTTAATCGGCATTGTGAGCACTCAGAGCTTGATTGAAAAGCGACGCTTTATTGTGGTGGGATGCTTTTTTATCTCAATGTTTATTACACCACCCGATGCGATTTCGATGATCATGCTCGCGGTACCAATGTGGCTATTGTTCGAATTGGGACTTCTGTTTGGAAAAATGCTGGAAAAACGTAGAGCTTAATCTCTGCGTTTTTTTATGCGCTATTTTCGTATTTTACGCATCATCAGTTTCATAAATTCCTATAAGCCATTCATCACACTGTCTTCAATCTGACATCAAAGTGCAAAAAAAGCGTCATTAAGCTTTTCTAAAATCAGTGCTGTTTTCCTTCTCACATATAATGAACACGGATCTCTCATGACAACGACACCGGCAAATCAACATCCTACCCGTCGCGATCTACTCAAATGGTTTACTGGTCTTCCTTTTTTACCACTCGGGGCTATGGCAACAGCCGCGACACTGGCAGGCTGCAATGACAGTGATAATGGCACCACTACGATGCCAACCAAAACCGTTAATTTAAAAACGGCAACCTTTACCTCAATGGATGCCCCTTCACTTGCCAATCCTGCTGCAATGGCCACCACAACGGTCAACTCGAAACTGAGCGTAAGCTGGGACGATGGCTCGCAAACAGACTATCAGTTGGCCTATAAGCCATTCTTCAAAACAGGCGATTCAGTGCCTAACCTGAGTGGTGGAACCATCATTGCAGGGGGTTATGTCGATGCAAAAGGCAACCCAATTGTCGATAAGTCGGTGGCGGGTAAAGAGCGTCAATTCTTTTCTGACTGTCCAGATGGTTCTTCATTAATTACAGTACCCAATGCCAGTGTCGCAGGTGTCACCAATCCGGTTTTTCATGTAGTGCAATTTGAATACACCACTAAAAATTTGGCTGGTCTTAATGATATCGCAACGACAGGCAAAGTCAGTAATGAAAATAATATGTATGGCAAGCTGCCTTCTCCGATTGCGATTTTGACACTCGATCAAGACCAAAAAACTGGTCATTTAGAGCTGAAGAAATATTACAACGTTGATATGTCGAGTGCCTACGGACTCTGGATCACCTGTGGTGCCAGCATGTCACCGTGGGGAACACATCTGTCGAGCGAAGAATACGAGCCAGACGCCTTTGATCAGGGTATTGGTACAGCGTTGAGTACCGTGACCGCATATAGCCAAAACTATTTTGGTGATAGCACGACTGCCAATCCGTACAACTATGGTCACTTGCCTGAAATTACAGTCAATAAAGACGGTACAGGCAGCGTGAAGAAGCATTTCTGTTTGGGGCGTATTTCTCATGAACTGGTGCAAGTAATGCCAGACAACCGTACCTTAATTATGGGGGATGACTATACCAACGGTGGCTTTTTCATGTTTGTTGCAGACAAAGAAAAAGACTTATCTGCAGGTACACTGTATGTCGCCAAATACACCAGTGTATTTTCTGAAAATACCATTGCCCCAATTCAATGGATTAATTTAGGTCACGCCACCAGCCAAGAGATTTCAGACCTGATTAACGTTCGCAAAATCAAGCCAAGCGATATCATGGAGAGTCTGACCACTCAACCTGCCGATCTAACTGGTTACACCAAGATTATCCTCAATGCCAAAACCCTCTGGGTAAAAGTTAAATCGGGAATGGAAAAAGCTGCGGCGTTTCTTGAAACACACCGTTATGCAGCACTTAAAGGCGGTAGTATGGCCTTTACCAAACTTGAAGGAACAACCGTCAATATCAAAGATAAAGTGGCTTACTCTGCCGTATCGTATTTACAAAAATCGATGGTCAAAAATGGCGCTGGCTGGACAGAATCTAATAACGTGTCATTTAGTGCTGCAATCAATTCAGGCGCTGTGGTTGCCCACGACATGAAAGGCGGTCAAATCGACTCGACGGGTGCGGTCATCAATAGTGACTGGGTTGCGTATCAATCGCGTGTCTTGATTACTGGTGAAGATCTTGCATCGCCAGATGCGCTAGGCAATACGGCAAATCCGAATAAAATTGCCAATCCAGACAACCTGAAGTTTTCGGAAAGTTTGCGCACCTTATTTATTGGCGAAGACAGCGGCATGCATGTCAATAATTTCTTGTGGGCGTATAGCGTTGATACCAAAGTGCTCTCGCGTATTTTGTCGACGCCATCAGGCGCTGAATCGACTGGTTTGCATGCGGTAGATTCGATTAATGGCTGGACCTATATCATGAGCAACTTCCAACATCCGGGTGACTGGGAAGGCATTCACTCAAATGTAAAAGGTACTTTACAAAGTTATATCAATGCCAATTACAGCAACGGTTATGCTGCGGCTGTCGGCTATATCACCGCAGACCCAATTGCGCCGTCGAGTGTAAAAAAATCTTAATCTAGATGGCTTGAACCATAAAAAATTGAGCTCGCAACTGCGGGCTCAGTTTTTTTGATCAGTGTAAATTGCAGGTATACATCCAGTTTTTTTCAATCCAGTGTAAACTTAAAACTTGCTTAAATTCATCGAATTGCAATCAGAATGTAAAGACACCGTCATATTAAAACTCTACTTTGAATGGAAAATTTTGATATCCATTTATTGTTTGGGGAAAATACATGACACAGCCAACGCCATATCATGAAGATCAAGAGTTAGACAACAATACATCTGACAACATTCATTTCCGCGATATTTTAGAACAATCGATGTCTCGCCGTTCACTCATTGCGAAAACGGCAAGCGGTGCCGTTGCACTGGCCTTGGCCTCTACATTGACGGGTTGTAACGATAGCAATGATGACAATAACAACTCTACCCCTGCGGTTGATCCAAACAAACGCCCTGAAAAGCTCAACTTCAAACCTGTTGCAAAAAACTTAAACGATATCGTGACAGTACCAGAAGGCTATCAGGCCACAGTACTCTATGCGCTCGGCGATTCAATTAATCCGCGTGTTGGTGCGTGGGACGACAACAATATTCCATCAGGTCCGAGCTTCCAGTTCCGTTCTGGAGACTGCCACGACGGCATGCATTATTTTGGTTTAAACACGAGCAGCAACCGTTTTGATGACAACGTCTCGACACAGGGATTGCTGGTGATGAATCATGAGTACATCAACCCAACCTTTTTGCATCCGAAAGGCCCAACCAAAGTCGATAATCGCCGACCAGAAGATGAAGTGCTTCGCGAAATGAACGCACACGGTGTGTCGATTATCCACATTAAAAAAGACACCACCACGCAAAAAGTCGAATTCATTCAAAGTTCGGTGTTTAACCGTCGTATTACAGCCTCGACCGTGATGGATTTTGCGGGTGCAGCAGCCGGTGCTGATCTGTTGGTGACCAGCTACTCGCCAAGCGGTAAACAAACCCGAGGAACCCACAACAACTGTGGTAATGGTTACACACCTTGGGGCACGTATTTAACCACCGAAGAAAACTTTATTGGCTATTTTCAGCGTTCGAGCAGCGATGACCTGAAACGTCAACCGCATGAAATTATCGCACTCAACCGTTACGGCCTTAAAGCGGGTGCAAGCTCGCGCTACGGCTGGGAAACGGCGATTGGTCAAATTGAAGCACAAGACCTCTATAGCCGCTGGAATGCCGATGTCAATGCAGCACAGGCAGCGCAGGATTATCGTAATAGCCCGAATACCTTTGGCTGGATGGTCGAAATCGATCCATTTGATGTGCGCCAAAACCCTGTAAAACGGACTTCACTGGGGCGTTTTGCTCATGAAGACAGCGCATGCCGCGTGGTTGCCGGTCAGCCACTGGCCTTTTATATGGGCGATGACTCACGTGGTGAATACATCTATAAGTTTGTGAGTACGGCAAACTGGGATGTTAAAGATATCAATGGCGGCTATACCGCAGGTGATAAATATCTCAACAGCGGTATTTTGTATGTGGCCAAATTTAACAATGACGGCACTGGTCAGTGGATCGAGTTAAGCTATGGTAAAAATGGCCTCGATGCCAGCAACAAAACCTATCCGTTTCGTCATCAGGCCGATGTGGTAACCTTCGCGCGTCTGGCCGCAGACAGTGTTGGTGCCACGAAAATGGATCGCCCAGAATGGTGTACAGTACATCCAGAAAATGGTGAAGTGTACGTCACCCTCACCAACAACTCGAACCGAGGCAGCAGCTACCCAACCGATGCCGCCAATCCGCGTAACTATGAAGACACCTACGCGGGCAGCAAAACCAACAAAGGTAACGTCAACGGTCATATCATCCGTTTCAAAGAAACCGACAACAAAACCACGGCTACGACCTTCAAATGGGACATTTACCTGTTTGGCGCAGAAGCTAAAATGGCGGCAAATATTAACCTGTCGGGTTTAAATGACAACAACGACTTTTCAAGCCCGGATGGTATGTGGTTCGATGCACGCGGCGTCTTGTGGATTCAAACCGATGACGGCGCTTATACCGATGTGACCAACTGCATGATGCTGGCGGCTTTACCGGGAACCCTTGGTGACGGTACGACAGCCACGACATCAAATGGCCAGCAAACCATTGTGGGCGCGAAAGTAACCGATGAAAATCTGCGCCGTTTCTTGGTGGGACCAAAAGAATGTGAGATTACCGGCATTGCCATGACGCCAGACAATAAAGCCATCTTTATTAATGTTCAGCATCCGGGTGAAGATTCTAGCAGTTACGACAAGCCAAGCAGTCACTGGCCTGCAACCCAAACAGACCCAAGCAATACGACAGCTCGCCCTCGCTCGGCGACCGTGGTTATCACGCGTAAAGACGGTGGCGTGATTGCAGGTACCTAAACCCGCATATAATAAAAAAACTGGCTTCGGCCAGTTTTTTTATTATTGTCGTTCAATCTTGATCTCGGTGATCTGTCCCTGCTGCTCACCTTGCTGAATTTTTTCACGCCAGTGCCAGTGATGATCATCAAGCGTCAGAAAATTTGAGCAGCGTGTGCCGTATACGGGGCTTTGAATAAAGGTCGAAGAGAGCAGCTCTTCCATCTCAAGGCTAATTCCGGTTTCGGGTAGCCGTGCAGGAATCACCTTGCGTTCATCTTCCAATATATCCCACGCGGCATGCTCTAAAGTTGCCGCGGGTGTATGCACCTGCATCATAGGTAAAAACTCTTGGGTAAAGCGCTTACGTAAATGTGCTGTTTTTTCCCAGTGCTCCGACATTAAACCGTTGGAGACCACATAAACGCCTTTGGCCAAAACTTGTGGCGCTTCACCGCGGTTGCTCATATAGACTGCCTGCGTTGCATCACCTAAAAATAGATTAAATCCCGCATATGCCTGCTGATGTTGCTCAAGGGTCTTCGCAAAACGGATCGGCGACAGATCTGAGTGTAGAAAATCGGCAATCAATGCCCCACGTGATGTGGGATAGTGCTGCTGATCTTTGCCATCACGAAAATTGGTCACCACCGCCCAGCGTCCAGATGCTGTAATGCCCATCCATGTCCCACCGGATTGCAGATCTTGACCCGCAATAATCGGACTATCGGGCCATTGCTTTAAAGACGCAGTGGGACGCGCGTAAAACTCATCACGATTTGAAAGTAAACAGACAGGCGTGTGGTCGAGCACCTGCCATGCCAAGGCAACAATACACATGATCTTTTCTCGTCATCTTTACACATTGAATGTACAACATTTTTCTGACATTCCGTTAAAATCTCTGGCAAAGATAAAAGCAAGGTACAGGTATGCTCACCTATCCCAATATAGACCCGGTTGCTGTTTCGCTTGGTCCGCTCAAGGTCCATTGGTATGGACTGATGTATTTACTGGCATTTTTATGTGCTTGGGGGCTCGCGTCCTATCGTGCAAAACAACGTGATGGCTGGACCTCGGAAATGGTTTCCGATCTGGTCTTTTACGGCGCTCTCGGCGTGGTGCTGGGTGGACGTGTCGGTTATGTACTGTTTTACGAGTTCGACAAATTTCTTGCCAATCCGATCTGGCTGTTTCAGGTCTGGACAGGCGGTATGAGTTTTCACGGCGGCTTTATCGGCGTGATGTTGGCCATGATCTTGTGGTGCCGCAAATACCAGAAAACTTGGTTTGAAACATTGGATTTTATTGCACCCTGCGTCCCAACCGGTTTGATGTTTGGCCGTATTGGTAATTTTATTGGGGGCGAGCTGTATGGTCGCGAAGTCCAAGATCCGAACTATCCTTTCGGGATGATCTTCCCAACCGATCCGTTTCATCTGGTGCGTCACCCATCCCAGATCTATCAAGCCATTTGTGAAGGCTTGTTGCTGTTTATCTTGTTGTGGTGGTTCAGCTCAAAACCGCGACCACGTATGGCAGTGTCTGCCTTGTTCCTAATGGGATACGGTGTAGCACGCTTTGTGATCGAATTCTTCCGTGAGCCCGATGCAGATCAAGGCTTTATTTTATTTGGATGGATGACCAAAGGTCAGATTCTGACTGTGCCGATGTTATTGATTGGCTTGTGGATGATGTGGTACGCCTACCGCCGTAAACTTTACGACTGGGGACCACTCAAAACCCGATAACATCTTTCGCTTTAATTTTAAAGGTGGGTCAAGTCAAGCTTTTCCCGCCTTTGATTTTTTGTGGTAAATTCTGCCTATTCTTTTTGAATGATATCTGCACATGCTTGAATTCTGGTTTGACCCGAACATTTCTCGGATTCAAAAATTTTTCATTCTTCTTCTCACCCTCATCGTGGCGATTGCACTGTTTTATCATCAGCCTTTACCACTCGACGTGGTGCTGATGTTTACAGGAACAGGCATAATCTTTCTGATATGTCGCTACCTAAAGCTGCATTTTGCTGCGCAAAAGCCAACTGGTTTACTGTATCGCCTGCTGACCTGGATTCCAATTGCACTGATCTTTGCACTGTTGTTTGTAAAAACCATGAACAATCTGATGTGGTGGGGTATTCAAGGGATCGCCTTTATGGCGCTGGCGGTGTTTATTTTTTCACCGCAGTTTTTATTTAGATCTTCAAATTCAGGTGTGAATCCCGATGCTTGAGTTTTGGTATTCCGAGCGCATCACCCGCCCGATACGTTTTGGATTTTGTATTGCGTTATGCGCAGTGATTTACTGGCTCTCGCACATACAGCCGCTTAGCCCGAAATATGTCGTGGTCAGCGTTTTGATTGGGATAATGACGCATATCATTCGCCATAAACGACAACAGATTCATCATGATAATCCTTACAGCGAAGGCTTTAATATTTTAGCCAACGTGTTTCCAATTGTAGCCCTCATCATCACCATTTCGCTGCTGCCCGACTCATCAAAATGGATACCGGGCCTGCAAGTATTCGGCTTTAGCGTGCTCGGATTATGCTTGGCCTCTACCGCCCATTATCGTGAGCCACGTAAATAATGCAGGCAAGATTGTTTGCTGTTCTTTGAAGACAAAAACGGCTAAAATTTGCAGTCGATTGAAACTTGTTGTTGCTTAGCCAAGCGGCGACTATACGATTAGAGAGAACCATGCGCACCTACTTAAACCTTTTACAACATATCCTAGACAATGGCGGCGATAAAGGTGACCGTACAGGGACAGGAACACGTTCTGTATTTGGTCATCAGATGCGCTTTGACCTGAGCCAAGGCTTTCCTCTGCTCACCACCAAAAAAGTACACTTTCGTTCGATTGTGATTGAACTGTTGTGGTTTCTAAAAGGTGATACCAACGTACAGTACCTCAAGGACAACAAAGTCAGCATTTGGGACGAATGGGCGACAGCTGAGCAAACCGCGCGTTTTGGTCGCCCAGAAGGCGAGCTTGGCCCGGTGTATGGTCATCAGTGGCGTAATTTTGGCGCCAGCAAAAATGCAGATGGCAGCTATAACCAAGACGGATTTGATCAGATTTCATGGTTAGTCAATGAAATTAAAACCAATCCGAACTCACGCCGCTTGATTGTATCTGGCTGGAATCCAAATGAAGCCGGACAGGTCGCACTGCCACCGTGCCACACGTTGTTTCAGTTTTTTGTACAAGACAACAAATTGTCGTGTCAGTTATATCAGCGCAGTGCCGACGTATTTTTGGGTGTGCCGTTTAATATTGCCAGTTATGCACTCCTTACTCACATGATTGCGCAAGTCTGTGGCCTCGGCGTGGGAGATTTTGTCTGGACAGGTGGCGATACACATTTATATGCCAACCATTTTGAACAGGCCAAACTGCAACTCACCCGTGAACCGTTACCACTTTGTCAGCTTAAATTAAACCCTGAAATTACCGACCTGTTTGATTTTAAATTTGAAGATATCGAGATTATTGACTACCAGTCTCATCCTGCAATCAAAGCACCTGTCGCTGTATAAGGAAAGCAATTAATGGCATTTCAAGGCTTAGAACTGGTTCACGTGGTGGCCATGGATCAAAAACAGTGTATTGGTCAAGGTAATGCATTGCCGTGGCATATTCCCGCCGATCTCAAGCACTTTAAAGCAATTACCCAAGGTGGCGTGGTGGTTATGGGGCGTAAGACACTTGAATCGATGGGGCGCGCATTGCCCAACCGCAGTAATTGGGTGATTACCCGCGATGTAAACTGGTCATTCGCAGGTACACATGTAGCACATAGTATTGAAGCCGCTTTAGAAGGTGCTGCCCAAGAGGCAAAAGCCGCGAATCAGCGTGCACTCTTTATTATTGGCGGGGGAGAAATCTTTAGTCAGACACTTGATATTGCCGACCGGCTTGAGCTGACGCATGTCGAGCTTGATGTGCAAGGTGATGCATTTTATCCAGACCGACCTGCTGCCTTTAAAAAAATTGCCAGTGAATCACATATTGATGACAAAACAGGTATTGCGTTTGAGTTCGCAAGTTACCGAAAATAAAGGCAATCCCTAGCTGATTGTTGGTTATGCATACAACTGGAAAAAAAGAATTTTTACATGCCCTAGGGATGGGGCTTTTACATATGATTTTCAGTGTTTTTGTGATCTGCTCAAGTATTTGGGTGTGTGCAGCACTCTGGATTCAGCAACCTTTTGGATGGCTAGGTAGTCGAATTCTCATCGGGATCTGGATTGTTTTTGCCCTCAGCGTATTGGGGATTTATATCAGTCAGCATATTTTAGGGCGCGGTAAAGATATTGTGCTGTACATGCTGGCATTCTTAGTTGCACTCCTGTGGTATTTTTCACTGGCGCCCGCGCAAAATCGTGATTGGGACCCTGAGGTCGCTCGGCTACTAGATTACCAACGCCAAGGAGATCAGATTACCCTGCACAATGTACGAAATTTTGACTGGCAACCTGATGGTCAGTATACCGAACGCTGGGAAACTCGTCATTACAACCTGAATCAGCTTCGAGGGGTCAATATCATTACCTCATACTGGATGGGCCCGCAAATTGCCCATACCTTGGTGAGCTTTGATTTCGAACAGCAAAAACCGCTGGTGTTTTCCATCGAAATCCGTAAAGAAAAAAATGAGAATTTTTCGGCAATTGGTGGTTTTTTTCGGCAGTTTGAATTAAGCCTAGTCGCAGCCGATGAAAAAGATATTGTGTATACCCGCAGCAATGTTCGCCATGAACAGGTCTATCTGTTTCCTGTTCAGGTGTCTAAAGAGCAAGCCAAGGCTTTATTTTTGGAATACCTTAAAACCTCAGATGAACTACGGGCAACACCAAAATGGTACAACACCCTGACCAGTAACTGCACCACCTTGGTTTTTGATATGGCACAAGCCATCAATCCAGATGAACTTCCTAAAGATTATCGCTTACTGGCGTCGGGATACCTACCAAACTACTTATATGACTTAAATGTACTCAGTCATGACTACAGCATTGCCAAGTGGTATCAGATGGCTTACATCAATGAACGGGCAGCCGAGTATGAGAAATTCAAACACCAAAACAGTCTAAATTTCTCAGAAGTGATTCGTTATGGTATTCCACAGCCGAAGCAGTGACGCCTCAATCTTCGAGGATTACCCCGTTCTTCAACCCGATTATGCTGTATATTTTTTCTTAATGATCGAGAATCGATCGGGTTAGATCTTGTCTCATCATCTCGTAAAATAAGCTTACACAATCACACGCTTTTCTACTCGATGTATCTACATTGATTTGTTTTGCTACTGCTCAAGAACAAGTTGTGAAGCAAAGAGACATCAACATGATCAAAACATGGCTAACAGGGACTTGCCTGTGTGCAAGCGTGCTTTTTACCGGATGTGCGGTAACCCCTTCGACATCATCAACTGATTCTACGACCAAAACAGCTGTAACCTCTAGCAGTAGCGCCAATGCGAGCACGGCCAATGCACTGCTTGATCGCAACTGGACGGCTACTGAAATTAATGGCTTTCAAATTAGCACTCAGGTCGCCAATAAACCGAGTTTGAAATTTGATTCAAAAACACAGCGATTTAGCGGTACAGATGGATGTAATCGTATGATGGGAAGTTTTAAGGCAGACGCCGAATCACTTCAATTGGGCGCTGCGGCATCGACCAAGATGATGTGTCCAAATACGGATCAAAACATCAGTGTGCAATATCAGCAAGCACTTACAAACGTATCGCGTTACCGAGCAAGCCCTGAACATCTCATTCTGATGGATCAAAGCGGACGTATTGTGATGGCTCTCGATGCATCAAAATAAAGACATTGTGTCTTATGGTCTTTTAATTGAGCAGGTCGCCTCAATATAGATTGTACGTAAACGAAAAAACGTGATATTAAAACCCTTTGCTATTTCGAGGAAAACCATGCAACAGGCATTATTTGGCGGCGGATGTTTCTGGTGTACTGAAGCAGTATTCTTACAAATCCGTGGCATCGAAAAAGTTGTCAGCGGTTATGCAGGCGGTGATACACAAAATCCGACCTACGAACAAGTCTGCACAGGTGAGACCAATCACGCAGAAGTGATTTTGGTGGACTTTGACGAAACACAGGTCAGCTACGACGATTTACTGCACGTGTTTTTTGCTATCCACGATCCAACCACGCTGAACCGTCAAGGCAACGATATCGGTACGCAGTATCGTTCTGTCATTTATTATTTTGACGAGCAACAAAAAGCAGATGCAGAAAAACTCATTCAAGAGTTAAAAGCCGAAGGCATGAATGTAGTCACCGAGCTCAGCCCAGTACCTACTTTTTATGCGGCTGAAGATTATCATCAAGATTTCTACACCAAGAATCCGTCTCAAGGCTTTTGTAATTTTGCAATTCCTCCAAAAATTGCTAAATTACGTAGCAAATTTCAGTCTTTACTTAAGGCCTGAACAAAAAAAAGCAACTCGATCGAGTTGCTTTTTTATTGCGCTCAATCTAGAGCGTTTAATTTTCACTGACAAAAGCAATATCGCTGAGTCCGGCTCCACTCGCACGAGACATCACTTGTGCCACAGTATCATAACGTGAGGCTTTGTCGGCTTTTAGCATAACCGTTGGCTTTTGCGCCTGCTGGCCTGCCTCTTGAAAACGCTGATTAAGCTCATCTAACGTAATGGTTTCTTGCCCCCAAGAGACATCACCATTGGCATTGATGCTAATGGTAATCTCTTTCGGTGGCGGTGGCTGAATCTCAGCCGTGGTTTTTGGCAAACTTAATGGTACCGATGGGTTTGCAACCGTTGCTGTGACCAAAAAGATGATCATCAGTACCAACATGATGTCAATTAACGGAATGAGATTCATCTCATTCATGCCACTGTCGTGGTCTTCACCCAATTGAAATGCCATTAAGCCTGACCTCCAGCAAAGCTTTGTTGCGCTGCCTTCACTTCAGTTTTGTGTTCAGCAGATTCTTGCTGCAACATGGTATCGATCAGCAAGCTATGAGCCTGATCTTGTAAATCATGTGCTAAACCGCGGTTGTAACGTACACAGATGTTGTATGCCAATACCGCAGGAATCGCAACAGCCAGACCTAAACCGGTCATGATCAGCGCTTCACCTACCGGTGTCGCAACTTGTGCCAACCCTGCTTGTCCGCTTTTACCTACTGCCACCAGCGCATGGAAGATTCCCCAAACCGTACCAAACAGACCGACAAACGGTGCCAAAGAAGCAATGGTACCGAGTACTGCAACGCCTTTTTCTGCACTGGATTTTTCTGCAGAAATCTGACGCAGTAACGCCTGCTCTGCCACTGCCTTACGCTGCTCGAAAGTCAAGTGAACAAACTTGGCTTTCAGACTGCTCAGTGCTTTAGCGAGTTGAGCATAAGCTTGTTGTTTTAATTGGCGGGTTCCCATCAAACGTAAGATAAGAATCGTCCAGGTTGCAATCGACATTGCCAAAAGCACGAAGTACAGTGTTTTGCTGACTGCATCTGCATGTTGCCAATAAACTGAAAAGTTCATACTTGAACTCCTGAAAATGTTAGCCGTTAGGATTTAATGTTAAGTCAAAGGGTTGCTCAGCACGAATAGGGTAAGCAACACCATTTTCTTTATACGGTTTAAATTTTGCACTACGTACCGCACGCAGAATCTTGTCATCAAGCGCAGGCACACCACTACTACGGGTAATCCGCGCATTGATAATCTTGCCAGTTTCATCCGCCTCAATCATCACCACAATACTGCGTGTTTGACCTTGCAAATCACGGTTGGTATATGAAGGACGCGGCGTACGACTCCACTGCACCCCAGCACCGCCAATCGATACACTCTTTGGTGACGGGTCGCGGTTCACCTGCGGCTGTGCAGCAGGTTGAGGCTTGGCTTTTTCAACAACCTTTTCCGTAACGGTGGTGGTTGTCGTCACCGGTTTGAAGTCTACCTGTGGCTCAGTTTTCACCACTTGTTTTGGCGTTTCTGCTTGCTTGACCTGTTGAACCTTTTCGACTTTTTTCGGTGGTGGTGCAACTTTCTCTACCACCTTGACTTCCTTCACCTCTTTTTTCGGCTTAGGTTGCTCTTTTTTCGGTTCAGGCTTTGGTTCAGGTGGGCGCGGCGGCGGTGCTTGAATTTTTACAAAGCGCACATTGAGTGGTTTTTGTTCAATGGGTTTGAGTTCTGGGCTTTTCATCTGGTTGACAGCCCATAACACTCCCGCATGACCAATCACAACCGCGACAAGTGCAGTGATGACTTTTTTCTTCATCGGATTGGGAGAATTCGGAGGTGTAGAATTCATCGATAGTGCAGGAGATTGACTCATAAGAATCTAATTACCTATTTGAGAAGCAATTCACAATCACAACATGTCATCGCGATACAGCTTATCGGTTCAAACAATTAAAGTATCGCAATAATAAATGAGAAGTGTTTTCATTTTCAACTGTTTTTTTTCACATTCAAAAGATCTACTGAAATTTCAATATTTCTCATTTGATTGGAAAATGCGATACACCCTCTTTATATCAAGATGCATGACTGGTACACATCCTTTAAATGAAATGCTATATCATAACATTAATAAGATTAAAAAAAGTATGCGGCATGCATACTTTTTTAGGAAATAAACTTATTGAAACACGACAGTTTTGTTGCCATCGACAATAATTCGATCTTCTAAGTGCCATTTGACTGCACGTGCCAGTACGTTACGCTCGACGTCTTGGCCCAGCTCGCGTAATTGCTCAACAGTAAAGTCATGATTGACACGCTCGACATCTTGTTCAATGATCGGCCCCTGATCCAAATCCGCAGTCACGTAGTGAGCAGTTGCACCAATCAGCTTCACCCCTTTTTCATGCGCTTGCTTGTACGGATTTGCCCCTACAAATGCAGGCAAGAACGAGTGATGAATATTAATAATTTTCATCTCCCAGTTTTCAACAAAAGTCTCATCTAGGATTTGCATGTAACGTGCAAGGACTAACAAGTCATTGCCCTGCATCAATTCATCAATTTTGGCGTACGCTTCGCGTTTGTTTTCCTTGTTGACGGGTACCACTTCAAATGGAATACCAAAGTTTTCCACCGCCTCACGTAAATCTTCGTGATTTGAAATGACTTTGGTAATTTCACACGGTAAACCACCGCGCGCATGACGCCAAAGCAATTCAAGTAAGGCATGATCCACTTTCGATACCAAAACACCCACTTTTTTCAGATCGTTGACAAATGCCAAACGCCATTGCATGTTGTAGCGCTCTGCAACATTGGCCGAAAAAGTCTGAATCAAGGTATCCTTACGACTTTGTAAATGTTCTAACTCAAACTCAACACGCATGAAGTAACGTCCGCCTTGAGCCTCTGTAGCGTATTGATCAAGTGCGGTAATATTTGCTCCCTGATGATACAAAAAGCTCGATACAGCTTGCACGATCCCGGGCCTGTCTTCACAAGTAATCAGTAGACGTGCTGTATTGGCAGTAGTGGTGTTCATTTGATTAATATCACTATAGGTCAGTTTAAAAACAAGCGGGCTATTCTAGCGCGTTTTTATCGCAGACTGAATAGGGTCTGACAATTACTCGGTTTTCGAGGAAATGCGCGCAAACAAATCAGATGGACCAAAGCTCTCAAGCAAACGCTCGTAGGTTTCGCGGCTTTCTCCCATCAAATATGGCCCTTCTAAAAATACCATTTGACGAAGCGCCTGCCACACCCATTTCTCTTCCAGGTGATTACTGTCGCTAATATGGCCCGACATATACAAAAAGTTCGTCCAGTTAGTCAGCACAATCCATAAATTGATGATCAGGGCTTCAATTTCAGAAGCCGTCATTTTCATCAAACCCGCGTCGACGAAAGCCTGATAAATTTTTTGCCCTTGCTGCATCACCTGCCCAGCAAATTTTGGATAGATCTTTTTAAAGTCATCATTGTTTTCAATTAAATGATAAACATCCCGATGCAAAAAACGGTATTCCCATAACTGACTACTGAGCACTTGAAAATAACGAATCTTGTCATTGGCATTGAGCAAACGATCTTTGGGCAAGGCCAGCATATCCAGTGTTTCACGCTGGTACTGCTCCATAAGCTCCTTAATAATCTCTTGCTTGTTGCGAAAGTGATAATACAAATTACCCGGGCTAATGCCCAATTCAGAGGCAATATGATTGGTGGTGACAGACCGCTCACCACGCTCATTAAACAGTTGCAAGCTGGTATGCAAAATACGATCTTTCGTTTTGACTGTTTTCGATGCGGACATTGTTTACAACCGTTGATATCTAATGCATTAGAAAACTAACACAGAAACCTTCTTGACTCTTTAGAGTATTTACTCTAAAAATTATATATAGCTCAGTTCCACACTATGGTAACGCGTCATGAACAGTCAAACAAAAACAACTTCGATGACTCCACATTCACTTGATGTTCATCACTTACACGATGTCCTAGAGCAGCAAAAACGTGCCTATGAGCGTTATCCTGTTCCATCTGCAAAAGATCGTATTGATCGATTGGCTCGTCTGAAACGTATTTTGGTCAAATATCAGGACCAGTTTGCAGAGGCTATTAATCGCGATTATGGCAACCGTTCGATTGGTGAAACCAAAATCGGTGAACTACTCACCTGTCTCGAACATATTGGCTATTATAGCAAGCATTTGACACAGTGGATGAAACCGTCCAAACGCCATATCAGTATTTTGCATCAACCGGCCAAAGGCTGGGTCGAGTATCAACCGCTCGGTGTCATTGGGATTATTACACCTTGGAACTATCCATTACTGCTGTCTGTAGGGCCACTTATTTGTGCGCTGGCTGCTGGCAACCATGCCATGATTAAAATTTCCAGTGCCTCTAGTCAATTTGGCCAAGTCCTTGAAAATGCCCTTTCAGAAGCTTTCCCGCAAGAGTTGGTTACCGTGATTAATGGCGGTGGTGCCATCTCGGATGCCTTTAGCCACCTTCCCTTCGACAAGATGATTTTTACCGGCTCAACTGCGGTGGGTAAAACGGTGATGGCAGCTGCGGCAGAAAATCTGGTACCGGTGATTTTAGAGCTAGGTGGAAAATCCCCAGCCATTGTTCATCCATCAATGGACATGAAAGAAGCTGCACAGCGCCTTGCGGTAGGTAAACTCTGGAATGCAGGTCAGACCTGTGTCGCACCGGATTATCTCTTTTTACCTAAAGGCCGCGCTGCGGAGTTTATTGAAAACTTCAAGCTGATCGCAACGGGGATGTATCCACATTTGCGTGACAATCAAGATTACACATCAATTGTCAACGACAAGCAGTATCGACGCCTGCAAGGTTATTTAGATGATGCACGTGCCCAAGGCGCACGTATTATCGAAATTAACCCACATAATGAATCACTTGAAGATGTGCGCAAGATTGCCCCAACGCTACTCACTGGGGTCACCACCGAAATGGACATCATGAAGAATGAAATCTTTGGTCCTATCTTCCCAATTTTTGAATATGATCAAATGGAAGACGTGATCGAGTTTATTAATCGCCGTCCACGCCCACTTGCGCTATACTATTTCGACTTTGATCAGGCACGTGCCGATTACATTGCACAGCGCACGCATTCGGGCCACTTCGGAATCAACACGGTATTGACTCATGTGGCGCAGGATGATCTTCCGTTTGGAGGCGTCGGTGCATCGGGTATGGGTAAAT
The DNA here is from genome assembly GCF_023614015.1 of Acinetobacter sp. ACZLY 512. Classification (NCBI taxonomy): domain Bacteria; kingdom Pseudomonadati; phylum Pseudomonadota; class Gammaproteobacteria; order Moraxellales; family Moraxellaceae; genus Acinetobacter; species Acinetobacter sp. ACZLY 512. The sequence continues at coordinate 102,534 of NZ_JAKIVI010000003.1, read as the reverse complement.
ACCATGGCCCTGAAGGTTTTTTCAACTTGTCGCATGAACGTTCAATGATGTCGAATCCAAAGCTCTATAGCTTAAAATATATTCTGCCACCATTTAACAAACCGATTCATCGGCTTATTTCGAAAACACTTCTTCGATAACCTGATCAAGGCATGATCTGTTACACAGCTTCATGCCGCGTTTTTACCGAATTCGCTTGTCTTTTAATCGTATTTTTGGTATAAAACGCCCCTTGAATAAATTCAATCCGTTTATTTGTATGACTGGCCACAGATTTGCTGTTGGCTAAATCAATGGAGTTCCACCATGTCTAAGGTTTGCCAAGTTACCGGCAAGCGTCCAGTCGTTGGAAACAACGTCTCACACGCCAACAACAAAACCAAGCGCCGGTTCGAGCCGAACCTGCACCACCACCGTTTCTGGTTAGAAAGCGAAAAACGTTTCGTACGTCTTCGTCTAACCACTAAAGGTATGCGTATCATCGACAAATTGGGCATTGAAAAGGTTGTAGCTGATCTTCGTGCTCAAGGCCAAAAGATCTAAGGAGACCTTGCAATGCGTGACAAGATTCGCTTAGTTTCTTCAGCTGGTACTGGTTATTTCTACACTACCACGAAGAACAAACGTACTATGCCGGAAAAAATGGAAATCAAAAAATTTGATCCAAAAATCCGTCAACACGTGATTTTCAAAGAAGCTAAAATCAAATAATTTTAGATTCTGTAAAAAAACGACTTCAAATGAAGTCGTTTTTTTTTGCATTATTTTTGTTCTGCTTGTTAATATTTATCAATATAAAAATTTGGCATTTTTTTTGCTAATTCATACACATTCCATATTTAAGGAGTCTTGAGTGCCACATGACGTAGATTTAATTATTTTACTGGCAGTCGGATTTGGTTTGGCCTTATTTTTTGGCTATATCGCTGCACGTCTACGCCTTCCTCCGCTCATTGGCTATTTGGTTGCAGGTATTTTAATTAGCCCCAATACTCCAGGAATTGTCGCCGATATGAAACTCGCCAATCAATTGGCCGAGCTTGGAGTGATGTTTTTAATGTTTGGCGTGGGAATGCACTTTTCCCTCAGTGATTTACTTCAGGTACGCCGTATTGCGCTTCCCGGTGCGATATTACAGATTGCAGTGGCCACATTACTCGGCATTGGCGTGGCCATGTGGTGGGACTGGAGCTTCGGGTCTGCGTTGGTCTTTGGTTTAAGTCTATCGTGTGCCAGTACAGTGGTCTTACTCAAAGCGCTTGGCGATCGTGGCCTGCTCGATTCGGTCAACGGCAAAATTGCCGTCGGCTGGCTCTTGGTTGAAGATCTGGTGATGGTCTTGGTACTGGTACTGCTGCCTGCCATGGCCGTACTGCTTGGCGGCAAAGAGCTGGCACACGGTGCAGCGAGCAGCAATATCTGGCTGACCATTGGCTTAACTTTGCTAAAAGTTGCAGGATTTATCGCTTTTATGCTGATTATCGGCAAACGTTTAGTGCCGATGATCATGCAGTTTGTGGCACGTCTGGGTTCCCGTGAGCTGTTTACCCTTACCGTGGTGGCTGCGGCAGTTTCGATCGCCTATGGCTCCTACGCTGTTTTTGGCGTATCGATGGCACTTGGAGCGTTTTTCGCCGGCATGGTGGTGAAGGAATCCGATTTTAGTCACCGCGCCGAAGAAGAAACGCTACCCCTACGTGAAATTTTTTCGATTTTGTTTTTTGTGTCTGTGGGCATGCTATTCGACCCACGCATTTTGCTTGAGCAACCATTACAAATTCTGGCAGTTGTAGCGATTATCATGGTGGGTAAAACACTGGCCGCCATGGCACTGGTTTTGTTTTTTCGCTATCCGATCAATACCGCGCTGACTGTCGGTGCCAGTCTGGCACAAATTGGCGAATTCTCGTTTATTTTGGCCACATTGGGTGTGACTTTAGGCCTACTCACGCTCGATGCGCAAAATCTGATTTTGGCAGGGGCGCTGTTTTCAATCACCTTAAACTCTTTTATCTTCTCGGCTATTGAGCCAATCCAGCGCTGGATTCGAGAACGCTCACATCTGGCACGTTTACTCGAACGTAGTGGTGACCCGCTGGCGATGCTGCCCGATGAGCTTGATCAAACCTATTTACGTGATCAAGTGGTGATGGTCGGCTATGGTGAGGTTGGGCGACGCATTACCAAAACCCTCATGCAACAAGAGATTAAGGTGGTGATTGCAGAAGAAAACCGTGAAATTGTCGAAGATTTACGTAAAAAAGGCATTGCTGCAGTGAGTGGTGAAGCCACTGAGCCTAGCGTGCTGATTCAGGCACATATTATGCACGCCAGACTTCTGGTACTCTCGCCAATGGATATTATTGATATTCACCGGATTGTAGATATTGCCAAGCAGTTAAATCCACGCATTGAAGTACTTTGCTGTGCAGAAAGTCACGAAGAAGCCGACGTGATTCGTAAAGACAATGTAGGACTGGTGTTTTATGCCAAAGAAGAAATGGCCAAAACCATGAGTGCCCATATTTTAGGGCAAATTGAACGTGCACATCAGGCACCAGTAACGCATTAAAAACAACAGATCTAAAAAAAGCGTACTTAAAGTACGCTTTTTTTTAACTCATAAATTCTGGTTGCTCATCCACGACCTCTGCATGCCATTGGTTCACTTGTTTTTCAAGTAAACCAAACAACGCTGCCTGAATCATGTGCTGGGCAACAAGCGCGGTTTGATCGCCGAGAAGTGCTTTGACTTCATCGTTAAACTGGATCTTCACCAAAGGCTCTTGATTAGAGCCCGCATTGCGCAAGGCCAATTCGCCACCTTCAAGTTGAACCAACTCTAAGATTGCTTCTTGGTTACCAAATAATTCTTTCAACTGTTGTATCGACATAAACCCTCCATGCTTCAACATGGTGGCAAAGAGCACCTGCACTTTGCTAACTGTAGAATTTATATATAGGAGCTCTGCTTGAAAATTTCAAGCATCTCCATCGAAAGATGCACTAAAACTCAACCATTTCATTACGAAAACCGTCAATCAGCTGACTCAGTTCTCGGTGCCATTCACGGAGTATTTTGACATCGGGTAACCACGATTGCGGCCCTTGCGTGACTTTAATAATCAGATTTGAAGAGGTTTCTTCTTCAGGTGTTGGCTCAGTCGGCTCAGGTGCATACTGACACATGCGATAAGCACGCTTAAGCTCTGCAATAAAGCCATCTTTGGCAATTTGCTGCAGCACGGCAACTTCAGGCGATACCTGCCCCTTTTCTGCCATTTTCTCTTCAATCGACTTGAGCGTCGGTTGCAGGTCGTTTAAACGATAATAACGCACCAGCTCTTGCAAAAACGCCAGCACTGCACCGTGCAAATGAAAGACGGCTGCCTCACGATATGCCTGTGCTTGCTGAACATGCTCAATCTGCTCGGCTTGCTGACACGCCAAACGCGCAAAATAAAGTTTTTGATTGGTACGATCGGCATGATAACGAGCAACACGGGACATACAGTTTTCCTAATTTCTTGGCATGTGTTATAGGCCTAAGATTAAACTTAATTGAATTCAATGCACAATAAAAAATTACATCACATCCAACTCTACCCAATAAATCTTTCTTCGAGCTGGTATATTCACGAGAGGATGAATGGGCCTAACATTTTCAATGACCCAAGCCCAATAGCCATCTTTCCAATAGCTTGCTTTAGCCGCTTCAATCTCACTTTTCTGCCAAGCATGAACAGATGAAATATCCCCCTATGCAACTGCTCGACCCAATTCCTCATCTCCATCCTGATTCAGATCATGTGCATTTTCAATAATAACTAATATCTTTAAGAGAAAGCTCATTGGGGCGCCATGAACGAATTTCCAAGGTTTTTATGCCTTCAGCAATATAGGTTCCCGATGGCGCAACAATCGATATCGCTGGATAAATGCTTCTCATGATTTTCCCATAAAAAAAGGAGCATACGCTGCTCCTCTCCTTTAAGCCTGTGGCTTATCTTCAGCCTGCTTTACACGAATTCCTGTCCCATGTAAACGCAAAGTATTTAAACCTTTAATGGCTTTCACCGCTTCACGACCATGTGGCATCTCCACAAAAGCAAAGCCTTTAGATTTACCTGTTTCAGCATCTAAAACCAATTGGCAGGTTTCTACTGTGCCATATTGTTGGAACAGTTTCAGTAACTCAGCTTCTGTGACAGTACGTTCTAAATTACGAACTAAAATTTTCATTTAACAACCTTCAAAAATAGGCAAAATCATCAAAAAGCAATCGCCTACGCTACTTTCTGAACATTGCACATCAACTACCACAATGTAATTCGCTTAGTTTAATCGAGATTAATCCCAAAATCTAAATTAATCGACTGTCGTTCCATCAAGGCACTTTTTACCGTTTGCTGGCGGGGTTTATGATGCGTTTCCAAGGTACACAGATTGCGGGTGAGATCATTTAAGAAATAGCTTTCAACTTTACGTCCTTGCTCATCCACCACATCTCGCGCCCACAGATTCAGATTTTGCTTGGTAAGAATCAGTTCATTCTGTGCACGAGTCAGCGCGACATAGAGCACCCGACGCTCTTCCTCGACCGCGTCAAAGTCACCCTGAGCACGCGCATGTGGGTACTGACCAGCCGTCACATTCGCGACATAACACACTTTCTGCTCCGTACCTTTAGCAGAGTGAATGGTAATCAATGTGACTACATCTGTATTCGACTGACGTTCAATTTCAGAAATAGAAACAGGGTCAAGTACATATTCCTCAAGAAATTCGCTTAATTGTCCATGTTTGGAAGCCAATTGTTTAACCAACTCAAAGTCACCTTGGCGACGGTTCCAGTCTTTTTTATAGTTCTCGGCCAATTGTGCTTCAATTGCTTGAATACCCAAACCAACACACGCTTGTACTTCCTGCTTCAGCACCATCATCTGTTTCATCATCAATAAGGTTTCAACAGGAATACGTCCAAATTGTTCTAATTGATTAAAAATTAGTTCGAATTCAGGTTGAAGTAACAACTGCTGTGCCAGACGACTTGCCCCCACATCGCCCACCCCATTCCATAGGGTAAGAAAGCGCATCCACGCAATATCATCCAAAGGATTGGCAATCACACGTAATAAACTGAGTAAATCTTTCACATGTGCTGTTTCAAGCAGTTTCATCCCTCCAATAAACCGATACGGGACATTGGCTGCAATACATGCCGCTTCAATATGCCGCGCAGCAAAGCTAGAACGGACCAAGACCATATGATCCGACCAGTTATGCCCCTGCAAATAATGACGCTCTTTAATATCAATTGCGATCCATTTGGCTTCATCAAACTCATTCGGGAAAATATGCATGCGCGGCTTAATTCCCTCACCTCGATAGGCATCAAGACGCTTGTCATATTGAATCTCCGATTGATCGAGTAACCAATTCGAGAGGTCTAAAATTTCTTGGGTGGAACGATAATTTTTTTCAAGTTTATACACTTGAGCATTCGGTACACGTTCATTAAAACGATGAATATTTTCAAAATCGGCACCACGGAAGCCGTAGATGGATTGCGCATCATCCCCCACGCAAAACAGGCTGACTTTATCCTTTAAAGGTTCAAGCAATGCCCACTGTAAGGGATTGGTGTCTTGCATCTCATCCACCAACATGTGCTTACAAATCGATGCGACATAATCAACCAAGCCTTCAGATTGATCGAGTGCTGAAGCCACAATCGCCAAAATATCATCATAGTCCAGAAAGCTACGTGCCCGCTTGCGTGTCTCATACTCTTGCATGATCTTGGCAATTTGATCCTTAAATGCCAAATATTCAGGATGTTGCTTCTCTAAAGCATCACTCAATTTCTGGCGGGTATTACGCGCAAAAGAATACAAATCACATAGCTCTTGTGGCTTTGGAAGTTGATTTGGATTCTTCTTGTCATCTTTACCGCGAATCAGACGGAACATCATCAGTTGATCATCCCGATCAATAATCGAGAATTGTTCTAAACCAAAGGCTTTCGGTACACGGCGCAGCAGGTACATACAAAACGTATGAAAAGTCGATGCGCGGAGTCCTTTGGCTTGCTCCCCCAAAGCCAACTCGACTCGCGCCACAATTTCACTGGCTGAACGACGGGTAAAAGTTAAAATTTGAATTTGATTGGCAGGAACCCCTTGCTCAATGAGATAAGCCGCACGCGCCACAATGGTTTTGGTTTTGCCACAGCCTGCCCCTGCTAGCACAAGACAATGCTGGGCCTGAGTCGTTGCAGCCGCGTGTTGCTGCGGATTTAACTCGCCCATTAATTGGTCAAAACTCATAGCACATCGATCAATTCAAAAATATGCCTTAGTGTAGCAGACTCTACTCCACCTGCGCATGGGGGCTTGTTTTCATCTGTGGCTCGCACCGCTTGCAAAGCTACACAACAAAAAAATGCGAGCTGTTTGCTCGCATTTTTTATTGGACTTAGGCTTCGATCCACTTGCCCTTTTCAAACACCAGACTCCATTTGGTCTGTTTACCTTCTGGTGTTTCAGATCCAATGTACTGGGCCTGATTTTTTCGGCTGAATTTAATCAGTGTCGGATTACCTTCTGGGTCTGCATCGGGCGCATCCAAAAGATATTGATACTTTGGATCGAGTTGCTCGGCCACCGTGCGAAGCTCAGCTACTTTTGGCGCTCGCGTTTCACGAATTTTTGGAAACTTGCTGGCTGCCAAAAATAAGCCCGCAGCACCATCACGCAAGACAAAATAATCATCATGCTTGGTCGAACGCAAGTGCTCCATCTTGATCGGATCTACACGCGGAGGCGCAGGTTGACCACTTTTCAATACTTTACGGGTATTGTCACAGCTGGTGCAGGCAAAGTATGGTCCAAAACGTCCCGTCTTGAGCTGCATTTCACCATCACATTTATCGCATGGGATGGTCGGGCCGTCATAACCCTTGATTTTAAACTCGCCTTCTTCGACTTCGTAGCCGTCACAATCTGGATTGTTGCCACATACGTGTAGCTTACGACCACCATCGATCACGTAGCTATCCATCGCGGTGCCACATTTTGCACAGCGATGTTTGGCCATCAAATCTGCTGTTTCAGCAGCATCATCGTCGGAAAATGCAGCCAACGATTCCACAGGGGTTAAGTTCAGGGTACCTTTGCAACGTTCTTTTGGTGGCAGGTTATAACCAGAACATCCTAAAAACACGCCTGTGGTGCCCGTACGAATCTGCATTGGTCGACCGCACAATTGGCAGGCCACATCTGGCACTTCAATCGGCTGATTACGACGCATGCCATCATTGCTGGCAGCAGTATTCAAACGATTTTTGAAATCACCATAAAAACTGTCGAGCAATTCTTTCCAGTTGCGTTCGCCTGTCGCGACTTTATCAAGCTGACCTTCTAAATCTGCGGTAAACGCATAATTCATCAGATTGTTAAAACTCTCGTCGAGTCGGTCCGTCACAATCTCGCCCATTTTCTCGGCAAATAAACGACGATTTTCCAGCTTGACATAGCCTCGATCCTGAATGGTCGAGATAATCGCCGCATAGGTCGATGGACGACCAATCCCACGTTTTTCCAGTTCTTTAACTAAAGAGGCTTCGGTAAAACGCGCAGGCGGTTTGGTAAAGTGCTGACTTGGATCGAGTTTTTCAAGTTTGAGTGTTTCGCCAACTTTTACCGCAGGCAGTAACACGTCGTCGTCGGATTTGTTGGCACCACGAACACGGGTAAAGCCGTCAAACACCAAGGTACGGCCTTTGGCACGTAATTCAATATTATTGGCATCGACTGTAAGCGTCGATGACAGATATTCAGCAGGCGTCATTTGGCATGCCACGAACTGACGCCAGATCAGATCATAAAGTCGCTGCGCATCACGTTCCATTCCTGCAAGTTGGTCACCTGTCAGTGCTACATTGGATGGGCGAATGGCTTCGTGCGCCTCTTGTGCGCCAGCTTTGTTGCCATAACGGTTAGGTTTGGCAGGAACATATTTGTCGCCAAACTGTTGCTGAATATGCTCGCGTACCATATTCACCGCATCATCACTTAAAAAAGTCGAATCGGTACGCATATAGGTAATAAAACCAGCCTCATATAAGCGCTGTGCCATCATCATGGTCTTTTTCACTGAAAAGCCCAAACGTGTGCTGGCAGCCTGCTGCAAGGTCGAGGTGATATACGGTGCGCTTGGATTGACCTTGGTCGGTTTGTCTTCGCGCTGTGCAACTTTATATTCGGCATCTTGAAGCAGCTTTAAAACAGCATCGGTGTCTGCTTTGTTACGCAGCTTCAGCGTTTTGCCCGCCTGTTTAACGGCTTCTAAGCGAATTTGATCTTTTTTAGATAGCGTATCGGCGAAAATCTGCCAGTATTCTTCGGGAATAAAAGCACGAATTTCACGCTCACGCTCAACCACCAGCTTAACCGCGACCGACTGCACGCGTCCGGCAGATAAGCCACGTGCAATTTTTTCCCACAGTAAGGGCGAAATCATAAAGCCAACCACGCGATCTAGGAAGCGACGCGCTTGCTGAGCATTGACTTTATTGGTATCGAGTCGTGCGGGATGCTTAAATGCTTCCTGAATGGCATTTTTAGTGATTTCGTTAAACACCACACGCTGATAACGACTCTCGTCGCCACCGATCACTTCTTTTAAATGCCATGCAATCGCCTCTCCCTCACGGTCCAAATCCGTTGCGAGATAAACTTCATCGACTTGCGAAGCAAGTTTTTTCAGCTCGGCCACGACATTTTCTTTGCCTGGCAAGACTTCGTACTGCGCCGTCCAACCGTGCTCGGGATCTACTCCCATACGATTAATCAAGGCCGTTTGAGCTTTTTTCTCTTTTTCTTCAGCGCTGAGTTTGGCTCGGCTGACTGGCTTTTTTTCACTTGATTTGGCTGAACCACCTGTCGGCAAATCTCGCACATGGCCGACCGAAGACTTTACAATGTACTGAGAGCCTAAATACTTGTTGATGGTTTTCGCTTTAGCAGGCGACTCCACAATCACTAAGGCACGTTTATTCGCAGCAGACTCTGAAGATGCTGAAGTGCTCTTTTTGCTTGCGGATCGAGGGGCATTCGCCATAATAAACTGTTTTTCCTGTGAATTAATAATGTTTAGACTTCGGCGAGCTTAAGTAAATACGCTTTCATCTCGTCAAGTTGTGTTGCTTTTAGATCGGATTCTTCATCCCAGTACACGCCGACACAGTTTGCCTGCATATCAATAGCATAAATCCCTTTTAATGCAATGGTGGAATGATTAAATTTAGTATCCCCAGCCACGACATTAAGCTGATTGTCCACCACACGCGCACGCATTAGAGCTAAACGCGCTTCTGGAATCAGTACACTATAGTAGGCGACCATACTGGCACGGTTTTCAGAGGCCATCGGAATTTTTGTCCACTCAGGGGCTGGAACAAGACGTGGATGCAGTCCGATCTTACGCGCTTTGTCACGCATCAATCCTAACGCTTTTTCGCGCGGACTGACGCGCAAGCCAAAAATTGAGCCCAATACAAAGACCACGATAATAATCGCAACCCATAATCCTAAATGTTCCATAGTTAACCCTGTTCTACTCTTTTATTAGAGTTGCATAAGCGCAACATAAAACGCAAGTTTTTCATGCAAAGCATCTTAAGCTGGCGCAATGGCCTGTAAAACGAATGCGTTCAGTGGATAAATGTCTGGGCTGTATAATGTAGCTGATCATCATCTAACTGAATGTATCCCTTATCCATTAAACCTTTCAAAAGATGATGAATATTGGCTTTAGGAAACCAGTCTTGCAACATATCGCGTAAGCTGAAAATATCTTTGGGCCGTGCCAGTTTGAGTTCATGGAGTTTTTGTAACGCCTGCCATTGCAACTCATCTAAAGACGGCGGAAAAGGTCCTTCGGCTGGCGCCTGCTGTTCTTTTAAAAACTGCATGATGGTATCGACATCCCCCACCACGACTTGTGGCATCGCGCTATGGGCCTGGCTTTTCTTCGGCTGTACCGCGGGCGGCTGAGTCTTTGTGCTAGACGCAAGTTCAAGTGCTATCCATTGTTTTAGCATCTTTTTGCGAAAGCGCACTTGCCCTTGATCGCGTTTAATCAATTTCAAACTCACCAGCAGCGCCAGAACTTGCGGCACCTGATCTGCACTGAGTTTTAAGATATTGGCAATCGAATTTTTAAGGGCGTCCATGGTCAAGGGTAAACGATCGGGAGCTTGACCAATTGCATCACAGTAGCGCTTGATTTGTAATAAAGCCGGTTGTTCGGCCACAGTATGTGCAGCTGGCATCGCATTGCTGTTCGTCTCTAGGCGCGCAGTATCTTGTGTAACAACCGTTTTGCCCGCTGCGCGCAGCAACTCCGCCAGTTCATTTGCGGCTGAATGCTTCGACTGGAGCTCTATCGATGCTTCCGGATCTAAAAGTGCCAGCAACTGTCCTGCAAGCAAGGCATAGGCCGAAGATTTAGCCGTATGTGTTGGTGTGTCGAGTACCACCAGTTGCCCACTGCTGACCCAACTCGCTAACTCCGTGAGCGCCTGCAAATTACAGGTGAGTTTGTCACATAAATTAAACACATAAATCAGCTGATCATTTTCAATATATGAACGCAAAAGGTCGATCTGAATGGAGGTCTTTTCCAGATCGATGAGCAGAATACTTTTCATTTCAGATCACTTTGGGGCAAAAGGTGTCAGGTTAAACTTAATAATGTGGCGGCTTATTGGTCATCGGGTCGAAAGGCGCAATACCTTCGGATAAATCGGAGGCGTCGACACGCTGATATAAAATTTGCATTTGTTTTTTCAAATCAGCAATTTCAAGTGACTGTAAAGCCAGCTGTGTATTTAATTGCTCAACTAATTCATCTAAAAATGCAATTCGGACTTGCAAATCTTCAATGGGTGCGGAAAATGACGCATGATCATCAGACTCTGTTGGTTTAGTCATTTAACTCTCCTCATTTGGGATTCTGGAAAACATTATGGCCTATATTACTTTAAGGGATGTCCAACTTGCATTTGGTGGACCTGCCCTCCTCGACGGCGCGAACTTCGTACTCGAACGTGGCGAACGAGTGTGTTTGATTGGTCGTAATGGTGAGGGTAAGTCTACTTTACTTAAGCTCATTGAGGGAAGTCTCTTGCCCGACCGTGGTGAAGTTTCCATTCAAAATGGCTTAACTGTTTCTATGCTGGCGCAAGATGTACCGATGGATTCAGGTAAAGTGGCCGACATTGTAGCCGATGGGGCTGGCGAAGCGGCGGTGGTACTCAAAGCCTATCATGAAGCCAGTGATGCCTGTGTGCTGGGTGATATGGACGCCTGTGACCGGATGGGCCACTTACAACACAAACTTGACCAGCTCGATGGTTGGGCTCTTGAAAACAAGGTTAATACCATTTTAGGCAAGATGGGACTCGATCCGAATGCTGATCTGGCCGATCTTTCAGGCGGTCGTAAGCGTCGTGTATTGCTGGCTCGTGCCCTACTGACTCAACCTGACATCTTGCTCCTTGACGAACCGACCAACCATTTAGATGTAGAAAGTATTGAGTGGCTTGAGAAGTTTCTTCTTGAACAAAACAATCTAACCTTACTGTTTATTTCGCATGACCGTTCGTTTGTCGATCGTCTGGCCACACGTATCGTCGAGCTAGACCGTGGTATTTTGCGTAGCTATGAAGGTAACTATTCTCGTTACCTTGATCTAAAAGCACAGCAACTTGAAGCCGAAGAAAAGCAAAATGCGCTATTTGAGAAAAAACTCGCCGAAGAAGAGGCTTGGATTCGTCAAGGCATTAAGGCACGTCGTACTCGTAACGAAGGCCGTGTTCGTGCGCTAAAGGCATTACGTGAAGAATCGAAGGCACGTCGTTTCCAGCAAGGCAAAGTCGCCATGGGTGTTCAGGATGCTCAGCGCTCGGGCAAATTGGTCTTTGATATTGAACACTTGAGCGTGAGTTATGATACAAAGCCATTGATTCATGACTTTTCTGCCGTGGTTCTGCGCGGTGACCGGATTGGATTGGTCGGTGATAACGGCGTAGGCAAAACCACATTGATCAAAGCCATTTTGGGTGAGCTTGAGCATGAAGGGACAGTCAAAACCGGCACTCAACTCGAAGTCGCGTATTTCGATCAGTTGCGTAACCAACTTGAACTAGAAAAATCGGTGATGGCCAATGTATCTGAAGGGTCAGATTTTGTCGATGTAAACGGTCAGCGTCGACACATTTACAGTTATTTGCAAGATTTTCTATTTTCTCCAGAACGTGCACGTACGCCGGTTAAAGCATTATCGGGCGGTGAACGTAATCGTGTCTTACTGGCCAAGTTACTGCTTAAACCATCGAACCTGATCGTCATGGATGAGCCAACCAACGATTTGGACATGGTGACATTAGAACTGCTCGAAGAGATGCTGGCAGACTATACAGGGACCCTACTGCTGATCAGTCACGACCGTGCCTTTATGGACAATGTCGTGACCTCAACATGGGTCTTTGATGGCAAAGGCGGTATTGAAGAGTACGTCGGCGGCTATCAGGACTATTTAATGCAGCGTCCGAACCAGACAGTGGTCGATCAAAAAGCAGATATAAAAAAAGCCCAAGCCAAAGCCGCAGCAAATACCGCTCCCGCGCAGAAAAAAGTGAAACTGAGTTTTAAAGATCAGCGCGAACTTGAACAACTTCCAGTTGAAATTGAAAAACTTGAAGCCGAGCAAACGCAACTCTCAGATCAACTCACAGATGGTTCGTGGTTTGTAAAAGATGCAGTAGCAGCAACAGCAACCAGTGAGCGTCTGGCCGAGATTGAAGAGCTGTTGCTTGAAAAACTTGAGCGCTGGGAAGCACTGGAAAGTTTAACAAAAGGCAATTAAAACCAAGTTTCAACGATCCTCTTCTCGTTCGCGATGGAGAGGATTTTTTTTGTTTTTATTTTTAAAGAGCGTAGACTAAAACGAGTTCAATTCGTACGAGAGACTCGACATGGTGGATTTTTCTCAAGGAATCGCATTCGCACTAATCAGTTTGGCAATGGTACTTACACCTGGCCCCAATATGATTTATTTGATCTCTCGTTCTGTTTCTCAAGGCAAATCTGCAGGCCTGATTTCATTGGCAGGTGTCGCCACTGGATTTGTCTTTTATATGCTGTGTGCATCACTCGGTGTGACCGCTTTATTAATGGCAGTTCCCTATGCCTACGATACTTTACGCATTGCCGGTGCGCTGTATTTACTTTGGCTGGCGTGGAACGCGCTTAGGCCTAATGCCCGTCCTATATTTAGCTTAACTGCTTTGCAGCAAGATTCGGCGCTTAAATTATTTACCATGGGCTGTGTAACAAATTTACTCAATCCTAAAATCGCAGTGATGTATTTATCGCTTCTTCCACAGTTTATACAGCCACACCACGGCAGCGTTTTGGCGCAATCACTACAACTAGGGCTAATTCAGATTTTCATCAGCGTTTTGATCAATGGCGTGATAGTATTTTCTGCTGGCACGCTGGCACATTTTCTACAGCAAAAACCGTTTTGGGCGCAGATACAAAAGTGGCTGATGGGAACAGTTTTGGCTGCTTTGGCCATTCGCATTTTGCTTGAATCACGACGATAAACTGCTAAATCAAGATCAGTCACCATTTAGACTGGTTTAGGCGCTCGGATCATGACGCTACAAGTTCAAAATCAGTTCATGTTACACTTCTCGTTCTTTTAAGCGACGACTTACTTTACACGTATGAGCCAGCCATCCTCCTATACTCCCGGTCAATTTCAATGGTCTTTCTTGTTACCAAAGTATTGGGGTATCTGGATCGGGATCGTATTTTTGATGCTGCTGGCAATTTTACCGTGGGCAGTTCAGTGGCGTCTGGCGCATGCACTGGGCAATCTTGCATTTAAATCTCTCAAATCACGCCGTAAAACCACCGTTCGCAACCTTGAAGTCTGTTTTCCCGAGTGGTCTGAGGCCGAAGTACAAGAGCAAGCACGACAGGTTTTTATCGATATGATGCTGGGTGTATTTGAAACCCTGAATGCATGGTACTGCCCCGGCTGGTTTAAACAGCGCTGTAGCATTGAAGGACTCGAACACATTACCGACGCCCAAGCGAGAGGACAAGGCGTGTTGTTGATGGGAACACATAGTACGCTACTCGATGCGGGTGGATATCTGTGCGCACAGTATTTTGAACCTGATGTGGTTTATCGTCCGCAAAACAATCCCTTACTCGATATGCTGATTTATCGCTGCCGCGCAACCATTTATAAACATCAGATTGATCACGATGATATGCGTGGCCTCATTCGTAAACTTAAAGACGGCGATGCCATTTGGTACAGTCCAGATCAGGACTTTGGTCTGAAGCAAGGCGTAATGGCACCTTTTTTTGGCGTGCCTGCTGCGACTGTTACGGCACATCGTCGTTTATTAAAAATAGCCAAAGCGGCGGCTGTGCCTTTGTATTTTTATCGTCACGGTGATATTCGAAATCCGAAATATCATGTTTTAATTGAACCTGCCATTGACCATCTTCCAAGTGAAGATGAAGTGGACGATGCAACACGTGTAAACAAAATTATTGAAAATCAGCTACGTATTGCACCAACACAATATATGTGGTTCCATCGTCGCTTTAAAACACGTCCAGATGGATATGACAAAATCTACTAATTCCAATCGGCCAATGAGACCTTTTCATGAAAGTGATGCAACTTCTTCCAGAGCTCAATAGTGGTGGTGTAGAACGCGGCACACTTGAAATTGCCCGTGCACTGGTTAAGGAAGGGCATCAGTCCGTGGTGGTCTCTAATGGTGGACGGCTGGTTGCACAGCTTGAAGCTGAAGGCTCAACGCATCTTACCCTGCCTATTCATAAAAAATCATTGTCTAGTCTTTGGCAAATTCGTCCTTTACGTCGACTCATACAAACCGAGCAACCCGATATTGTACACGTCCGCTCACGGGTTCCGGCATGGCTGACCCATTTTGCACTTCGCGGCATGCCAGCACATAGCCGCCCTCATCTGGTGAGTACCGTGCATGGCTTCTATTCGATCAATCGCTACAGCGCCATCATGACGCAAGCCGAAAAGGTGATTGCGGTTTCCGACAGTGTGGTGGATTACATCACCACGCATTATCCGCAGTGTCCACCAGAGCGGATTGTTCGGATTTATCGTGGCATTGATCCAAAGGCATTTCCGCACGGCTATCAGCCATCGGCACAGTGGATAAATCAGATATACACCTTGTTTCCACAACTTGAAAACAAGTTTCTGATTTGTTTGCCGGGACGGATCACTCGGCTAAAAGGCCATGAAACCCTGATTGAATTGATGGAAAACCTGCAAGCCGAGTATCCCGATGTACATGCCATTGTGGTCGGTGGTGCAGATCCAAAGAAAAAAGCCTATCTGGATGAACTCGAAGCCACCATTCGTGATCGAGGATTACGTGACAAGATCACCTTTGTCGGACATACCTCAGAAATTCGTGAGTGGCTTGCAATCAGCGATCTGGTGCTGTCTTTGTCTAATCAGGCCGAAACCTTTGGACGAACGGCTCTTGAAGCATTGTCTTTGGGCACGCCCGTTGTGGGATGGAAGCGAGGTGGTGTTGCTGAAATTTTATCGAGCCTATATCCGCAAGGCTTGATTGAAGTAGATGATCGGACTGCCCTGACAGACGCCATCAAACGACATCTGGATCAACCCCAAATGGTTGCACCTGTCGATCGTTTTCGTCTAGATGAAATGTGTGGTCAGACACTCGCGTTATATCGTGAATTGACACAAACCCAATAAAAAACAGGAAGCATCTGCTTCCTGTTTTTTTAAAAGGAGCTCGATTAAGCCTTCGGCTGGTTCAACGTCGCTTCGTATTCTTTTGCTTTTTCAAAATCGTAGGCATTTTCCCACTTACTGATCACCAGTACAGCCAAGGCGTTACCCACGACATTAAGTGCCGTACGTGCCATGTCCATAATACGGTCAACACCTGCGATAAATGCCAAACCTTCCAGTGGAATACCGACACTACCCAGTGTTGCCAGTAACACCACAAACGATACGCCCGGAACACCTGCAATTCCTTTAGAGGTAATCATTAAGGTGATCACCAAAATAATTTGCTGCATCAACGACAACTCAATGCCATAAAGCTGCGCAATAAAGATCGCGGCAATACTTTGGTAAAGCGTAGAACCATCAAGGTTAAACGAATAGCCTGTTGGAATCACAAAACTACTGATCGCTTTTGGCGCACCGTAAGCTTCCATTTTTTGCATGATACGCGGTAAAACGGTTTCAGAGCTGGCAGTAGAGTACGCCAAGATCAATTCATCTTTTAAGATACGCATCACGGTCAAGATATTGATTTTGAAGATACGTGCAGTAATGCCGAGCACCACAAAAGCAAAGAACAAGATTGCGGCATAAACCAAAACCACCAACTTACCGAGCGGGATCAGCGATGCAAAACCAAAGTTGGCAACGGTCACTGCAATCAAGCCAAACACACCAATTGGCGCATATTTCATGATGATGTGAGTCACGCGGAACATAGTTTCAGATACGGCATGAAACACATGCAATAACGGCTCTTTGGTGGTGGTTGGTAATGAAGATAAACCGATACCAAACAACACTGCAAAGAAAATCACCGGCAGCATTTCACCATGTGCCATAGAGTTGATGATATTGGTTGGAATCATCGACAAAA
Source organism: Acinetobacter sp. ACZLY 512 (assembly GCF_023614015.1). Classification (NCBI taxonomy): domain Bacteria; kingdom Pseudomonadati; phylum Pseudomonadota; class Gammaproteobacteria; order Moraxellales; family Moraxellaceae; genus Acinetobacter; species Acinetobacter sp. ACZLY 512. The sequence continues at coordinate 85,751 of NZ_JAKIVI010000003.1, read as the reverse complement.
TGGTCTGGATCAGGCCATGTGACTGAGATTGTACTTCTTGCGTGGTGTGCTGATATTGAGTGATATCCGCTTTCACCAAATGAGACATATCTACGCCAGCACCAGGCTGAAAAATATTGGCTGCAATCAATCCAACAACAATCGCGATTGTAGTAATGATTTCAAAATAAAGAATGGTTTTAAAACCCAGACGACCCAGACTTTTGGTCGATCCAACGCCTGCAATACCCAAAATCAGAGTAGAGAACACAATTGGAATTACAATCATCTTGATCAGGCTAATAAAGATCTGACCCAACGGTTTCAGAACGTTATTTACCATGAAATCTTTATATTCAGGCTGATTATGTAAAATAGCCCCAACAACAATCCCTAGGATCAACGCAATTAAAATTTGCCATGCGAGGCTAATTTTAAAATTTTTCATAAGATAATCCTTATGCGTGACAAGCACAAAATTAGAACGGGAGAAAACCATTTGCTCTACAAATAGTTCGTTCGTAAAACTCCTTTTTATGAGATCTTAGAAAAACTCAGCGATCATCATCATGGCATTTAGGCATATAAAGTCGTTTCTACGGACTGTGAGCGATAAAATGATCGCAACATTCTATTGAGATTTAATTATTAAACAAGGCTTAACTGATGAAAACAGGGTTTAAAATAATAAAAATAGCAATTTATTTAATATTTTCAAAAACTTAAAAACAAAACAGATGATCATTTATCAATCAAAACCGGGCTAAAAATGCACTATATTGAGGATTTATGCAATTTTTTTATTCAAATTAAGTAGTTTTTTTAACCAAAATCAGTGTGTAAATTCGTCATCCATGTATCTAATTGCGCAAATTAAACACAAACCTATAAATTTTGGGATCATGAAAAAACAGCATGAACATTTGATAAATGTATTGATTTTGTAACAAAAGGTAAAATTTAAGAGTGTTTTCTTAGATTAAAATATAGGATTGAAAAAGGATAATACAGATAAACACAACCCGAGTTATACATCCTGTAAAACTCGGGTTAATGAGGTTGTGCTTTCGAGACATTTCTTGTTTTGTGTTGCGTCCATCGCAGCATCAAGTCCGTGATGCATTCCAATCAGCGTCGTCTTCCTTAGTGGGATGATCCGTTCCCGTGTTCCGTGTGCCGATGAAGTTATAGTATCCCGATGTACGACAGCTGCCTATTGGCTACATTCGCCAATGAATGTAAGCATTTTCCTACAACAGGATCCAATTTACTAAGGTTTCGAAAGCTGACTGGCTTCTTGTGCACTGAGCTGTTCTTCTTCACGTGCCTTTTGAATCCCTTCCTGAATCGCCTCTTGCGCGTCTTGATGATCCTCTGAAGTTTCTTCAAGTTCATCTTGAAGCTGTTCAAAATGCCGATCGGTCTGTAAAACCACATACACAGGAAAATGATCCGAACCCACATGCACTAAACGCTGCATATTGACCAGTGCAAAATCATTGCTATGAAAAACATGATCGAGTGACCAGCGTAACAGCGGATAGTCGGCATGAAAAGTATTGACAAAATGCCGCCCTACCCGTGGATCCAGTAATCCACTGATTCGCTGAAACAACCGAGTGGTTCGCGACCATGCCACATCATTTAAATCCCCCATGACAATACAGCTCTGATCCAGATCTTTAACCTGATCGCCCACAATCAGCAGTTCGGCATCTCGCAAGGTCGAATCTTTGGCTTCGGTTGGACTTGGCGGTTTAGGGTGCAGACAGTACAGATCAATCGGAAGCCCTGAAGGCAGGCGCACCGTGGTATGAATCGATGGAATTTCTTTACTCAGAATAAATTTGACTTCGGTATGCTCTAACTTAAAACGGCTATACAAATGCATGCCATATAAATTGTCGAGTGGAACAGCAACCCGGTACGGATAATCAGGTTCAATTACCGACAGTTCATTTTGCCAAGTCTGATCGGTTTCCAGCGTAAGCACCACATCTGGCTTAAGCTTGCGAATCTGCTCAATCAATAAATGATACTGACGGTTTGGAGTCAAAACATTACTAATTAATAGCGCAATCTGATGGCTTGGATTATGTAGCTCTGGCGGTACCTGTAATACCTGCTTTTTCCATAAAAAAGTATACGGCAGTACCATTTTCAACTGATAGGCAATTGCAGCAATCAGAAGAATTAAAATGAGTTCACGTGGCAGCGTCCAGGGTGCATCCCAGAGCGCATAAGCCAATAAAACCACAGCACCTAGTGCCAAAATTTGCAGACGTGGAAAGTCGGCGCCTCGAATCCACCACTCATCTCGTGGGATCAATGACCAAAACGTTAGCCAGATCACCAGCACCGCACAAACTTCCAAAAAAAGCATCACGTTTTGTTCCACCTTGTCATTTTGAATTTATTTTTATCTCGCGTCTCTCTATGTAGCACATTCATAAATTTATTCACAATAAAGGGTATGTTTTAATTGGATAATACTTGCAGTTGTGGTCGCTTTTGATACACTCAAGCCCCTCTTTTACATTTTTTAACGCACCGAGGCAAAGTGACATGAAAGTAGGTCTGGTCGGTTGGCGCGGGATGGTTGGTTCCGTCCTTATGCAACGTATGGTTGAAGAAAATGATTTTGCTCATTTTGAGCCATTTTACTTTTCTACCAGTAATGCAGGTGGTGAAGCTCCTTCATTTGGTGGTAAAACTGCCCCAGCACTTATGGATGCGACAGACATTAGTAGTCTGAAGCAAATGGATGTCATTATTACCTGCCAAGGGGGCGATTACACCTCTGAGGTTTTTCCAAAGCTGAAAGCTGAAGGCTGGAACGGTTACTGGATCGATGCAGCATCTACCTTACGTATGGCAGATGACGCCATCATCGTACTTGATCCGGTGAATGCCAATGTGATCAAAGATGGCTTGAGTAAAGGCACCAAAACCTTTGTGGGTGGTAACTGTACCGTCTCTCTCATGTTGATGGGTCTGGGTTCACTGTTCCAGCACAATTTAGTGGAATGGATGAGCGCAATGACCTATCAGGCTGCATCTGGTGCGGGCGCACAAAATATGCGTGAACTGTTGACGGGTATGGGTTATCTGTACAACAGCACCAAAGATTTACTGGACGACCCACGCTCTGCGATTTTAGACATCGACAGCCGTGTTGCACAGTTACAACGTGGTGATGACTTCCCGAAAGCTAACTTTGGGGTGCCACTGGCAGGCTCTTTGATTCCGTATATCGACAAACAGCTCGATAACGGTCAGTCTAAAGAAGAGTGGAAAGGCCAAGCTGAAACCAACAAAATTTTAGGGAATGCTCAAATTGTTCCGATCGACGGTCACTGTGTCCGTATTGGTGCCATGCGTTGCCACTCGCAGGCATTGACCATCAAGCTCAGAAAAGATGTGCCGCTTGATGAAATCGAAGATATGATTCGTCAATCTAACCCATGGGCAAAAGTAGTGCCAAACACACGTGAAGCGTCAATGACTGACCTGACGCCAGTGGCCGTGACAGGTACGCTGACTGTTCCAGTGGGTCGTTTACGTAAACTCAATATGGGCAAAGAGTATCTCGGTGCTTTCACTGTGGGCGATCAGTTGCTTTGGGGTGCTGCCGAGCCGCTACGCCGCATGTTGCGCATTTTAATTGAATACAAAGCTGCTTGATTGCAGCATTGATCAAAAGGCCGGTCATTTGAATTTGACCGGCTTTTTTATTTGGTCGAACCCAAATAGAGCGCAGGCTCTACCTAAATTACCTGCTGCACAGAAAAGGGTATGACATTCCTCACAAAAAACGCTAAATTAGCTCTCAACTAAACATTAAAAAATTTATGCTGGATCAAGGTCGAATATCCTCAGCCAGTATCACGCGTGCTTCAGGGGAAAACTGTGTTATACGTGATTGCATTTATCATTTTGCTGGTCGTCGCGATCATCTTAAAAAAACGACAAGATCAAAAAAAAGCGTCGCATTCATCAAAGGTGCAAGCCCCTATTGCTCAAGGTCATGAACATGTTCATCACGCGCCGTTTGCAGTGGCTGAGAGTCTTGTTCCCGCCACGATTGACCCCAATATTCAGGATCGTATTGAACAGTTGATTGAGATTGGCCATCTTTCGGCTGCCGAGGCACTGATCAATCAGACGCTCAATCGTGACCCTTCACGTCATCATTTCTATTTTTACTTACTGGATTTGCATCTGCGTCAGCAGGATGAGCTTGGGGTGAAGCAGCTCCTTCAAAATCTTGAGCAGCGTCAGTTACACGAGGTGCTTGCAGAAGTTCAAGTGCGCTATCAAGCTGCACAAAAAAAACCTGCTCCAACGGAAACTCCATCTACCAACATAGTTACTCCGTCAAATCAGACACCTATTCCAGATGTAGTCGTTGAGCATAAAGTCGATACGACGATTTCACCTACACAACCCACCCCTGAGCCTCAGCCAATTCTGGAGGCCAATCAGGCGCTAGAATTCAAACTGAATACGCCTGTGCCACCAACGCCAGTTCAGGTCAATGTAGAACCTGCATCAGTGCCAAAAGTATCAACGCCTGAAGCTGAGCAGCCTACAAAACAAATACAACAGCAGACAGCACCTGCTGCTGTAGAACTCACGAATACCGCCTCGACACTGACACTGGCTCCAATGGATGACGCAGCCGCAACTGCTCAAGCATCATCGTTATCTTCTACCTCTCCCGCCTCTTCTACCCCTCAAGTGATCTTTGCTGAGCTTGATGGAGCCGAAGCTGAAAGCGAAGCACTTTCTCCTGCGACCACAATAGCTACGCCAGTCACCATAAAGCCTAAAGATCCTTTGGTTAAGGCTTTTCCGGAACTGGCAGATATCGATGAAGTTCAACTCGATCTAGATCTGGCTCAGCAATATATCGAGCTGGGTGCTTTTGAATCGGCCTGCATTTTACTCGAGAAAAATGATGCACGATTTAATCAAGAGCAGCGTGATCTTTCAAAAAAACTGTTAAATCGAATAGCATCTTCAAGTTGATCGCTCTAACATAAGCAGTCTGTCGGGACTGCTGGTTTGAATATGAATAAAATTGCCTTAATTTATATGGGTGGAACGTTTGGTTGTATTGGTGAACCGCTTGCACCAATGCCCTATGATGCCTTTCAACCCCAATTAGAACGCATTCTTCCACCGCAATACGCAGTCGATTGTTTTAAAGCCCCTTCAATTAAAGACAGTAGCGCCTGCACCGCCGCAGACTGGCTGTTACTGGTACAACAGATTCAGGGACTGCAGCTTGAGGGCTATACACACTTTGTGGTGATTCACGGTACCGATACCATGAGTTATGCGTCTGCAACTTTGGCACGCTTTTTGGGACAAACCTGTCACGTGGTGATCACGGGTAGTCAGTATCCGCTGCTTAATACTGCGGGCGACGATACACGTGAATTTACCGATGCGATCGAGAATTTATACTTAGCATTAGAGAGCGTTCAACGTTTAGCAAGCGGTACCTATCAGGCCTTTCATCATCAAATTTTTCACGGTCAAACCGTTCTTAAAACCCATACAACTGAGCTGGATGCATTTTCAGGTGTCTCGGCCGATGCACCTTGTGATACGGTCACAAATGCGATGGCTGTAGATGCTGCCATGATTGCACGTGCCGATGAACTGGCCATTGTGAATCTGATGCATCAACCTGTGCGTCCAGCGCACTTGGCACAGCAACTTGAAAATATTGCACAGCGACCACCGCACTTTTTAATTTTACAAGGATTCGGAACCGGTAATATTGCGGTCAATGACGCCATTCTGGCGCAGTTTCAACAATTACGTACGCAAGGCTGTCTGGTGGTGTTAACCACACAAGTCACCTTCGGCAAAATTGATCAGCGCTATGCCATTAGTGACTGGGTACATTGTGCAGGCATTGCCACCAATACCACACATGGTCATGCCGATCTGTATGCCAAGCTGCTACAACTTTACTTACAGTATGATGATGCTGAAGATTGGTATCGACACTGGGATACCACCATTAAGGCTGAGGATTAATCATGCAACGTTTTGCTATCGGCATTGAATTTTGTGGAATGCATTATCGTGGCTGGCAAACCCAACAGGCCGGTGTACCCAGTCTTCAAGAAACGCTTGAAACGGTACTGAGTAAAATTGCCAACGAGCCAATTCTATTGCATGGCGCAGGGCGAACCGATGCCGGCGTACATGCCACCAATATGGTGGCTCATTTTGATACGAATGCCATTCGACCTGAACAAGGCTGGTTAAGGGGAGCCAACAGCCAGTTGCCCAAAGACATCTCGATCCAGTGGATCAAGGAGGTCGGTACAGACTTTCATGCACGCTTTAAAGCGCAGGCACGCCGCTACCGTTATGTGGTTTACAATACACCGAACCGTCCTGCGCTGTTACACAAACAAGTTACGCATGTGCATCAGCAGCTAGATGTCGACAAAATGATGGTGGCGGCGCGTAAGTTTGAAGGCACGCATAACTTTGAGAGCTTCCGTGCGGCCGCTTGCCAGTCCAAACAACCCGTTCGCCATTTGAGTCATTGCCGCTTGATCCGCCATGGCCGTTATTTGGTGTTAGATATTCAAGCCGATGGATTTTTACATCATATGGTGCGCAACATCATGGGCTGTTTACTCGAAATTGGTCAAGGCTGCTACGAGATCGACCATATCGATACCATGTTTGCCGCACAAGACCGTAAGGCAGCAGGTGTAACCGCACCAGCCGATGGACTGTATTTCATTCAGGCTTATTACCCTGAACAATTTGATTTACCAAATCCTCCATTAGGGCCCCACTGGCTCAACTTACCCGATGAAATGGCCGATCTTTAATCAAGCATCTTCTTGAGCTTAAAAAAATGCATCCTTAGATGCATTTTTTTATGAGTCGCTTAACGTTGTTTACGCTTGCGGTACTCTACTGGTGTTTCGTTGGTCCAGCGTTTAAATGCACGGTAAAAAGTACTTGGCTCAGAAAAGCCAGTCAGATAGACAATACGTTCAACGCTTTCGCCTGTATTGGCCAATAGCCGTTTGGCAAGTCTACAGCGGTAATCCGACAGAATTTGCTGAAAGCTGGTATTGGCTTCACTGAGCTGGGTTCTTAACCGCCGTGGAGTGATGCTAAGCTGCGCAGCCACTGTTTCTAGTGTGGTTTCACCGCTTTCTAAGGTTGAACCAATGGCACGACGTACCTCGCCAACCAGATCATAACGTGCCAGTTCTTGTAGCTTCTCAATGGCAAGCTGCTCGTGGAGCTGCAACAGTTCTGGCTCGGCTTGCCACAATGGATAGTTTAAAATATCGGCATCGAAGTAAAGCCGGGTTTCTTTCTGCCCCAAACTGACCGGGCAGCCGTAAACTCGGAAGTACTCGTCTTCTGGCGCGCCTTCACTAAAATTAAAATCGATAAAAATCGGGTGAAAGGCACCTTCGGTAATAAATTTAAAAAATCGTAAAACGCCCGAAATTGCACATTCAGAAAAATGACGGTTGACGATTGAGTCGGCAAATTTTTGCTCGCCGTTGGTCAGATAGCAGCGCCCATCTTCAACCACCAGCTTGGCATGAAATACATCACTAATCAGACGCTGATAGGCTAAAGCGCGTTTGAGCCCCTCACCGAAGGTTTCACTGCTAATAAACAAGTGTTCAATGACTTGTCCACGGTACAGCGGCAAATGCTCGCCTAAGTGCAAACCGATATCTGGATCTTTACTGACTTCTTCTGCCGCAACCCAAAATGCGTACTGGGCACTGACTGGCGTTCTCGAATTGGCATCGACCTGATTCAGTGCCACACCCGCTTTTGTTAAAATTTCTTCGGTTGGCAATCCAGCACGACGAATCGCTTGATAGCCAAACCGTAATACAACCGATGCATCTGTTAGCTGACCCACGCGGCGCCCTTCCTTGTATGTTCTTCATTTATACTTAAAACTCTCAATTTAGATTAGCGTCGATTGACCAAAGTGACAACTCAATTCAGGTCATTTTTGTAGATTTTTTTTGTTTCAAATGACCTGTATTCCCAAGTGGAACGCCGATTAGATCACCGCCTATGGCTTGTTTTTTCGAAAAAAATTGCCTATAATTTGCGCCTTTCCAATTTGATCATCAGGTAGGCTATGGCCAATAAAGAGGAACTCATTGAGTTCGAAGGCGTTGTCACCGAAACGCTTCCTAATACGATGTTCCGTGTACGTTTAGAAAACGGTCACGAAGTAATTGCGCACATTTCTGGTAAAATGCGTAAGCACTATATCCGTATCTTGACGGGTGATAACGTTAAAGTTGAAATGACACCTTATGATTTAAGTAAAGGTCGTATCACGTACCGCGCACGTTAAACACGTTTAGCGAATGCACTAAAGCCACTCTCTACTGTCAGTGGCTTTTTTTATAACAGTTTTGCTTTTAATCACTTAGAGCAGATGTTTTACAACCAATCGTTTTACATTCACGCAAGCGTTCACGAATCCAAGAGTTACGTTCTTGCGTTTTAGACAGCTGGCAGTTGGTATAAATGACGGTCCCGACGTCTGAATCACCAGAGCAACTTTGATCTCGTTCTTTAATCCAAGCCAATTGAGAACGTTTTAAAATCGTTTTCTGCTGGGTATTTAATTTGCTACGCAGTAGTTGATAATTTTGATTTAATTCCCGATCTGCATTTACGTACACCTTATTGGCACAGTGAACTGCATCATAGCTATTGCGTGTATTGTCACAGTTGTCTGCGTACGATGTAGCTGATACCGCTAAAAATACGGCAGCAGATAAAAGTTTTAAATTGAATTTCATAGTCAAAGCCTCATTCCTTTTTGTCATTTATCTACGAGTACTGTACTTATAAAAAGTGATCTCAGCATCTTATCGACTTTTTTAAGACGCATTTTTTATTTAAGTTAGCACACTATTTTATTTTCATTGTACTCAAAAATAAAAAAAAGTAGATGCCTTGATCAAGACATCTACTTTCAGATTTTATTTGAGCCTAATTATTTTAAGCTAAAGCAGCAACCACGGCCTGCCCCATCTCAACTGTACCCACTTTCTGCATACCTTCAGACATAATGTCGGCCGTACGTAAGCCTTGATCAAGCACTTGCCCTACGGCATCTTCAATGGCTTTTGCAGCAGCTTCTTCACGGAAAGTATAACGGAGCATCATAGCTACGGATAAAATCGTGGCCAATGGGTTCGCCACATTTTGCCCTGCAATATCCGGTGCAGAACCATGACATGGCTCATACATGCCTTTGCCCTGCTCATCTAAAGATGCAGATGGCAACATGCCGATTGAACCGGTCAACATGGCCGCCTCATCCGACAAAATATCACCAAACAAGTTACCGGTTACAATCACATCAAACTGCTTTGGTGCGCGTACCAGTTGCATTGCTGCATTGTCGACATACATATGGGACAACTGAATGTTTGGATACTGCGCTTGCTGAAGGTCGCTTACGGTTTGTTTCCAAAGCTCCGTTACCTCAAGTACATTGGCTTTGTCGACCGAGCACACTTTGCTACCACGCAGTGCAGCAAGCTCAAAAGCCACTTTTGCAATACGCTTAATTTCAGATTCGCTGTAGACATCGGTGTTAAAGCCTTGCTTTTCGCCGTTTTCAAGTTCGCGAATACCGCGCGGCTGACCAAAGTAGATCCCGCCAGTTAATTCACGCACAATCAGGATGTCTAATCCAGATACGATTTCAGGCTTTAAACTAGAGGCATCTGCAAGCTGCGGATACAAAATGGCAGGACGTAAATTAGCAAATAAATTCAGTTCACTACGGATTTTTAACAGACCACGTTCTGGACGGATAGAGCGTTCAATGCTATCCCACTTCGGTCCGCCTACCGCACCAAGTAAAATGGCATCTGCTTGTTTTGCTTGCTCGCTGGTCACGGCAGGATACGGTTCGCCATGCGCATCAATGGCGGCACCGCCAAGTAGACCGTGCTCCCAGTTTAAACCAAGATTAAATTTTTGATTGACTGCGCTCAGCACTTGCTCGGCAGCCCCTACAATTTCAGGGCCAATACCGTCACCGGCTAAAATTAAAATTTGCTTCGACATGAACGTTTCCATTTCTAAATATCAGCCGATTGACTGATTGAACATTAAATTCGTTGTTCTATAAACTCACCCAACCCCGTGATGGCGTCAAAAGGACGACAAAAACGGCGGATTGGATGATTTTCTTGCTCAAGTTCAACACATAATGGCTCAGGCGCAGACACATTGAGTAAACTGCCGCCTGAGTGCTTGGAACGATCACGGTACATTTTAAAGGTATAGCGCTGATTGGCTTTAAACTGATGAATGACATGAAATGTTTCTGCCCGATCTCGAGAGATGGGATAAAAACGAATCACCAGCTCATACTGCTGCGGTGGCACAGACAAATACATCGAATTGACTGGACTAAATACTGAACCCTCAAGTCTGACAATACCTTGATGCAAAGCTTGTTCACTGACACGATGTTTTTGCGCATCGACAATGGGGGTCGTATTTAGACGCTCAAATTCACACAGTTGTGCGCCCGAACAATAAATCGTTGCGTTACTGTTCAGACCTGATTCGGCCTGTTTAATACGCAATGTATCAACCACATGATTGGTACTTTGACAACCTGCGATTAACGCCAAGGATACTGTCAGTACCACACTACGGCCAAATGTCCTGATCATTGTTGGAGCCCAACCCTATTTCGAGCAAAGTTTTCAGCAATTTATGCTCATGCATGTTAACAAGAGTTGGGCATCTACGCTATTGCTATCTTTAAAATCTCCCGTGTAGATCAAGCTTTTAGGTCTTGAAATACCCAAGGACGTGCAACTTTGGCTTGGCGTTCAAACTCATGAATCGCGTCTGCATTTTGTAGCGTTAAACCAATATCATCTAAGCCATTTAACAAACAGTGTTTGCGAAATGGATCGATATCAAAAGCAAAAGCTTGTCCAGATGGTGTTTTCACTTCTTGTGCAGCCAAATCTACCGTTAAGGTATAGCCTTCGTTTTCTGCGCACTCTTGAAATAATTGCTCTACAATTTCTTCAGACAAGATTACAGGTAACATACCGTTTTTAAAACAGTTATTAAAGAAAATATCGGCAAAACTTGGCGCAATCACGGTACGAAAACCATATTCGTTCAATGCCCACGGCGCGTGTTCACGGCTTGATCCACATCCGAAATTCTTACGCGCAATCAAGATATTGGCAGATTGATAACGTGGCTGATTCAATACGAAATCGGGATTAAGCGGACGTTTAGAATTATCTTGTCCCGGATAACCTTCATCTAAATAGCGCAATTCATCAAATAAGTTGTCACCAAACCCTGTGCGTTTGATCGACTTCAAAAACTGTTTCGGGATAATTAAATCGGTATCCACATTGGCACGATCTAATGGTGCCACAATGCCTTGTTCTACGGTGTATGCTTTCATGATCTATATCCCCAATTCAGAATGAACGAACATCAACAAAGTGTCCCGCAATTGCAGCGGCAGCAGCCATGGCTGGACTGACCAAATGGGTTCGTCCACCATTGCCCTGACGCCCTTCAAAATTACGGTTTGAGGTCGAGGCACAGTGTTCGCCCGGTTGCAATTTATCGGCATTCATCGCCAAGCACATTGAGCATCCCGGTTCACGCCACTCAAAACCAGCGTCAAGAAAAATTTGATCTAATCCTTCTTGCTCTGCTTGTTGCTTAACCAAACCAGAACCCGGTACCACCATCGCTTGTTTAATGCTGTTCGCCACTTTACGGCCTTTGACCACTTCGGCTGCTGCACGGATATCTTCAATCCGTGAATTGGTGCATGATCCAATAAATACACGATCCAACTGAATATCAGCCAACGCCTGACCGGCATTTAAGCCCATATACTGGTAAGCACGTGTCCAGTCATTGCGTTGTACATCGTCTTTGGCCTGTTCTAAGGTTGGAACCGCTTGAGACACTGGAATCACCATTTCGGGTGAGGTTCCCCAAGAAACTTGCGGCTCAATTTCTGCGCCGTTTAAAACCACTACTTCATCAAATACTGCATCGTCATCTGAATGTAAGGTATTCCAGTACGCAACAGCCTGATCCCACTGCTCACCTTTTGGTGCATAGTGGCGCGACTGGACATACTCGATGGTTTTATCATCGACAGCAACCATACCCACACGAGCACCTGCTTCAATGGCCATGTTACACACCGTCATACGGCCTTCGATCGACATATCACGGAACACCTGCCCACCAAACTCGATGGCATAACCTGTTCCGCCTGCTGTACCAATTTGACCGATAATTGCCAAAACTACATCTTTTGGCGTTACACCTTTACCTAAAGTTCCATCCACGCGAACCAACATGTTCTTTGATTTTTTCTGAACCAAACACTGCGTCGCAAGCACGTGTTCCACTTCAGATGTACCAATTCCATGTGCCAAGCAACCAAATGCCCCATGCGTTGCCGTATGCGAATCGCCGCACACGACGGTCATACCCGGTAAAGTCAAACCTTGCTCTGGCCCCACCACATGCACAATGCCCTGACGGACATCATTGATCCCGAACTCAACGATATTAAAGGTTTTACAGTTATCGTCTAAGGTTTGAACCTGAATGCGTGATGTCTCATCTTCAATTCCGGCAATGCCTTGTTCACGCTCTTTTTTTGAAGTTGGTACATTGTGGTCTGGTGTTGCAACGTTTGCATTGAGACGCCATGGCTGACGACCTGCAAGTTGAAGACCTTCAAATGCCTGCGGACTGGTGACTTCATGCAATAAATGACGATCGATGTAAATTAAGCATGATCCGTCGTCTCGCTGTGAAACCAAGTGGTCATTCCACAATTTGTCATATAATGTCTTGCCTGCCATGTCGTCGTGCTCCATTGGACTGGGTATATGGTCTCTATTTAGTAATTATAGCGCTGCTTTTACATAAATCTAATTTATCATTTTTATAAATTAACAAACTTTTTAGAATATATAAAATGTGCAATTCAGGTCTAATCATCTCACAGTTTACAGCATCGGATTTAATAATAATTCTCATTTATACATTCCATTTCACAATCCGATGTACGCTTTTTATACTGAATACGTCTTCAAGATATTTAGTGCAAGGTAATGGTTATGACGACTCTAACTCGTTTTGTACATCACAATCAGCGTATGCTCAAAAAGACTTTAAGCTATTACATTATGCATATTACGGTGGCTATGCTGGTGGCTTACGTGGTGACCGGAAACCTCTGGGTCGCCTTAACTTTAAGTATGCTTGAGCCGACTGTACAGGCGTTTGCCTTTTTTATTCACGAAAAAGTATGGGCAGTAAAAGAACAGCCTGCTCAGCAAGATTCTGGCGCAGGCTATTAATGATTGCGCATTGGGGAATTTGACTACTACAATAGCCTGACGCTGTGATTTTTTTAACACGGCATGATTATGGGAAATTTAAGGTCATTGTATGAATCTTGCTGCATTTGAAGCCTTTGTGAAAGTGATGGAAACCGGCTCTATTTCGCTCGCAGCGGATCAACTCTTTATCACCCAGCCCGCAGTGACCAAGCGCATTCATAGTCTTGAAGATTATTTTGGCGTGAAACTATTTGAATCTGCCGGACGCGGCATTCAAGCCACCCATGCAGCACATTCGCTGTTGCCCAAAGTCAAAAACTGGCTCAATGAGCTGGGCGAAATTCATCATACCCTAAGCCATGAACACGATCAGGTACAGGGACGGCTCAAAATCGGTACCAGTCATCATATCGGGTTGCATCATCTTCCCGATCCACTGCGTCATTATGTGCAACGCTTTCCAGATGTCACCTTAGATGTGCATTTTGTCGATTCAGAACAGGCACATGAAAAAGTGCTTGCAGGTGATCTCGAGTTGGCTTTTCTTACCCTGCCTCCAGAAGGCGATGAGCGTCTTACTTATTTGACGGTCTGGAACGATCCACTGGTTTTTGTAGTGGCACCGTTTCATCCATTGGCTCAGCGTAAGCAGATTCAGCTACAAGATTTACTCGAATACCCAAGTCTACTGCCTGCAGCACAGACTTATACCACTCAGATTACCTTGCACGCATTCGAAAAATATGGTCTTAGACCTAAAATCACCATGAGCAATAATCCGCTTGAGTCGATTCGTATGTTGGTTTCGATTGGCTTGGGCTGGTCGGTTCTACCGCAAACATTGCTGAATCGGGATCTTTGTCAACTCGCAGTGAATGTGGAGCTAAAACGTCAACTTGGAATTGTCTGGCATCCTGCCCGTACTCAGTCCAAAGCAGCACAGGCTTTAATTAAACTGACGCAGCAGTCCACTACAGCTTAAGCCATCCTCTTTAGCGTTTTTCATCAAATCGTTACCTAAATATAATATAACTCGTTCAAGATTAGAGTAAGTTGATCATTAAGCATCCGTGACGTGGCTGTATAACGATAACACCTCAACCCTTCACGGTATTTCACACAATAAATACCTTAAATATGGAGTTGAAGCATGCTAAATGATGTTTTCAGAGTACCAAATTCCGAACACGTATCTTCTGCTTCAAATGCTCATACGCCATCGCCTTCTGGATTCCTTCAAGCTTCAAAACAGATCTTGCGCACTCCACGCCTCAATCAAGACAATGCCGATACGTTACGCCAGCAAATCCGTGACTATTTTTTGAATACTTTTGAAACCTATGAATCTTTGTTTGAATGTTTAGATGGTGATGAAGCATTTTATAAAAAACCGATTTCGCTTCGGCACCCTCTGATTTTTTATTTTGGTCATACTGCAACCTTTTTTATTAATAAATTACTGTTGGTTCACTTAATTGAAGAACGGCTCAACCCGCGCTTTGAAGCACTTTTCGCAGTCGGTGTCGATGAAATGAGTTGGGATGATCTCAACGATCAGCATTATGACTGGCCAACACCTCACGAGGTCAAAAGCTATCGTGATCAGGTCAAACAAACAGTACTTCATATCATCGATACAGCCCCGCTTAACCCGCCCATCAACTGGAATCATCCGTGGTGGACCATTTTAATGGGCATTGAACATGAGCGTATTCATTTGGAAACGTCATCGGTGTTAATCCGACAGCATGATCTTGAATATGTTCGTGCACATCCGGCTTGGAAAGCTTCTGATTTTTCCACCACAGCACCTGAAAACACATGGATTGATGTTGCATCTGGACAGGTTAAACTCGGCATTAATCAAGCACACCCACTTTATGGCTGGGACAACGAGTTTGGTCAGCATGAGGCGCAGGTCGAGGCGTTTCAAGCGTCGAAATATTTGGTTAGCAACCAGGAATTTTTGGCTTTTGTTGATGCAGGTGGCTATTCAAGCCTTGATTACTGGGAACAAGAAGGTCAAGGTTGGCTGTCCTTTTCTGAGGCCAAATATCCGACATTTTGGGTTAAACAACACCAGACTTGGTATTTAAGAGTCATGACCGAGATTGTGCCAATGCGTTGGGATTGGCCTGTCGAGGTCAATTATCATGAAGCCAAAGCATTTTGTAACTGGAAAAAACAGCAGACTGGCCAGAATATTCGCTTGCCCACCGAGGACGAATGGTACCGTATATACGATATCAGCGGATTAAACGAGATTGATCATCAGCGTGCCGATGGCAATATCCATTTGGATTATGGTGCGTCGTCGTGTCCGGTTCATGTGTTTCAGCAAGGCGATTTCTTCGATGTTCGAGGCAATGTCTGGCAATGGACCGAAACGCCAACCTATCCGTTTAATGGCTTTGATGTACACCCCATTTATGATGACTTTACCACGCCTACATTTGACGGGCGTCATAATTTGATTAAGGGCGGTTCGTGGATTTCTTGTGGCAATGAAAGTCTTTATTCATCGCGGTATGCCTTTAGACGGCATTTTTTTCAACATGCAGGGTTTCGTTACGTTGCATCTGACCATGAGGTAAGCAGTGTGAGCTCTCAATACGAGACCGATCAATTACTTTCGCAGTATGCCGAGTTCCATTTTGGATCGGATTATTTTGGGGTTCCTAATTTTTCTAAGGCACTGGCCGAGCTGGCGATCCAGACACTGGGCGAGCGTCCCAAAGTTAAGGCTTTAGATATCGGTTGCGCCGTCGGACGCGCCAGTTTTGAATTGGCACGTGTGTTTGAGCATGTCACCGGAATTGATTTTTCAGCGCGGTTTATTCAGCACAGCGTACAGTTGACCAAAGGTGAAACCTTGCGTTATACGCTCGCCACCGAAGGTGAATTGGTACAATACAAGGCCTGTTCATTGCATCAATTAGGCCTTGAAGAAACCAAAGACAAAGTTGAATTTTATCAAGGTGATGCTTGCAATTTAAAAGCCAATTTCACTGGTTACGATTTTATTTTTGCTGCCAATTTGATTGACCGACTGTATCGTCCACGTCAGTTTCTTAGTCAGATTCATGAGCGTCTGAACATGGGTGGTGTATTGATGATTGCCTCCCCTTATACGTGGCTTGAAGAGCACACACCGCGTGAAGAATGGATTGGTGGCTTTAAAAAAGATGGTGAAAGTTTTGGAACTTTAGATGGTTTACATGCCATTTTGGATCAGCACTTTCAACTGATTGCAGCACCGCAAGAGGTGCCGTTTGTGATTCGTGAAACTCAGCACAAGTTTCAGCACAGTTTATCGGAAGTGACGTTTTGGCAACGCGTAAAATAAACAATACTCCACAAAAACTGAATCAAATAAAAACAGGCAGTCGATGACTGCCTGTTTTTATTGAGAACATTGAAATATCGATTAAATCGACCAGTCTTGAATCTGCCAATTTTGCGCTTTGGCCAATTTTTCCAGGCGATCATCTGGATTAACTGCAATCGCATGCGTAGCATATTCCAATAAGAAGCGATCGTTAATCGAATCTGAATAAGCCCAAGATTCTTCTACATTTCGTCCAGCCAGCCACTGCTCTAGGCGTACCAGCTTGCCTTGCTGGTAACATGGTGTGCCTGTAACTTTACCGGTATATTTCCCCTGCTGCACTTCCGCCGTGGTGGCAATAATTTCGGTAATGCCAAAGGCACGAAAAATCGGTGCGGTAATAAAATCGCTGGTTGCGGTAATGCCTACAATTTCATGGCCTAAATCTTGATGCTTTTGAATCGCATCAAAACCTTTTGGGCGCATTTGCGGACGAATCACCTTTTGCATAAACAGCGCATGTAGCTCTGTTAATACCTCAGGCGTATTTTGGGTTAAAAACTCAAATACAAATTCGTTGTAGGCAATTGGGTCGAGCTGGCCTGCTTTGTAATCTTCATAAAATTTGTCGTTCATTTGGCGATGATGTACTGGATCGACCAAGCCTTCATTGACGAGAAATTCACCCCAGGAATGGTCTGAATCTGTATTAAGTAAGGTGTGATCAAGATCAAACAAAGCCAATTTCATGAAAATACTCGTTAAAACTGAAATTTAAGAAAAAAAATGTAAATCTATCTCCGCTAGTCGATAGAAATTCGTTAAGATCATAGCAATTTTAATGCATTTTACTTTGATCTTACGCGCTGGGCATATAAGAGTGACGGCCCCCGATTTCAAAGTCAACGATATTGATAAATTTTAGGTAGCCAAATGATCGACTCAGAAGGTTTCCGACCCAACGTCGGGATCATTTTGGCAAATGATAACGGACAAGTTTTATGGGCAAAACGCATTGGTCACAATGCTTGGCAATTTCCACAAGGAGGGATCCATTTTGGAGAAACCCCCGAGCAGGCACTTTATCGTGAACTGAGAGAAGAAGTCGGCTTATTGCCCGAACACGTCCAAATTATTGCGCAGACCAAAGGATGGCTGCGTTATCGTTTGCCACACCGGTACATCCGACCAGATTCTGATCCGGTATGTATTGGACAGAAACAAAAATGGTTTTTATTAAAACTCACCGCGTCTACGCGAAACATTCAGCTAGACCTCTCAGACCCACCCGAATTTGATGAGTGGCAATGGGTAAGTTACTGGTACCCTTTGGGTCAGGTGGTCAATTTTAAGCGCGATGTGTACCGAAAAGCGATGATGGAACTCTGCATGTTAATGCCAGAACAACAATCGCCCGAAAAATCATCACATTAGCAAATGATTTTTTTGGCGAGTGCTGTTATAACATCACTATGAAGAATTAAAAATTTTGGAGTAAGCATCCATGTCAAACATGCAACTTGACACCTTAAGACGTATTGTTCAGGAGATCAATTCGTCTGTAAGTTTGCATGATTCGCTCGACATTATGGTCAACCATGTGGCTGAAGCGATGAAAGTGGATGTTTGCTCAATTTATTTGCTTGACGAACGCAACCAGCGTTATTTACTGATGGCCTCTAAAGGGCTTAATCCCGAAGCTGTGGGGCATGTTTCCTTGCAACTCAGTGAAGGTCTGGTTGGCCTTGTGGGTCAGCGCGAAGAAATCGTCAATTTGGAAAATGCCTCCAAACACGAGCGCTTTGCCTACCTACCCGAGACAGGCGAAGAAATTTACAACTCGTTTCTGGGTGTACCCGTCATGTATCGCCGTAAGGTGATGGGCGTACTGGTGGTACAAAATAAGCAACCACAAGATTTTAGTGAAGCAGCCGAATCCTTTTTGGTGACGCTGTGCGCTCAGCTCTCAGGTGTCATCGCACATGCACATGCGGTGGGCAACATCGATGTATTTCGTAAGCCAAGTAATGGGCCAGCCTACAAAACCTTTCAGGGCGTATCAGGTGCTGGCGGAATTGCGCTGGGTCGTGCTTACGTTTTATACCCGCCTGCCGATCTGGCGTCGGTTCCAGACCGCGAAGCCGATGATATCAGTGACGAATTACATTTACTCGATCAAGCGGTGAGTTCAGTACGTACCGAAATTCAGCAGCTTGACGAAAAAATGCAAGACTCCTTAATGTCGGAAGAGCGCGCGCTATTTAGTGTGTTTTTACGCATGCTGGATGAAAATGCGCTCCCTGCCGAAATTAAAGAATTGATTCGCGCCGGTAACTGGGCACAAGGCGCCGTGCGTCGTGTCATCGACAAGCACATCACCCTGTTTGCACAAATGGAAGACGACTACTTACGTGAGCGTGTGTCAGATTTAAAAGATCTGGGACGACGTATTCTGGCCTCACTGCAAGAAGCAGATTCCAGCCATAAAGATTTAAGCCCCGACAGTATTTTAATTGGAGAAGAAATCAGTACTGCTGCACTGGTTGAGCTGTCGGTCGATAATATTGCCGCGATTGTCACCACAGAAGGTGCTGCCAATTCACATATGGTGATTGTGGCACGTGCGCTGGGTATTCCAACTGTTGTCGGCGTGACCGAGCTCCCCATCAACACCCTTGATGATGCAGAAATGATTGTCGATGCCTATCAGGGGCGGATCTTTATCAATCCACCTAGACGTCTGCGTCAGCGCTATAAAGAAATTCAAAAAGAAGAAGAGCAAATTGCCAAAGACCTCAAGCAATACGAAACGCGTGATGCCGTTACCCCCGATGGTGTTGCAGTCAAGCTGTATGTCAATACTGGCCTGATGATTGACGTGGTACGCGGCGTTCAGCGTGGGGCCAAAGGTGTGGGACTCTATCGCAGCGAAATTCCGTTTATGCTGCGTGAACGCTTTCCGGGCGAAGAAGAACAACGGGCCATTTATCGTCAGCAATTGAGTCATTTTGCCAACAAGCCCGTCATCATGCGTACGCTGGATATTGGTGCCGACAAAGACTTGCCTTACTTTAGTATTGAAGAAGAAAACTCGGCGCTGGGATGGCGTGGTCTACGCTTTACGCTGGATCATCCAGAAATTTTTTCCACTCAAGTGCGCGCGATGCTCAAGGCCAGCATTGGTTTAAACAATTTGCATATCTTGCTGCCCATGGTGACCAGCGTCAGCGAAGTCGAGGAAGTATTGTATCTGTTAGAACGTGACTGGGTCGCGGTACAAGAAGAAGAACAGGTCAAAATTACCAAACCGAAACTCGGCATCATGGTCGAAGTTCCGAGTGTGTTACTACAAATTGATGAGTTTGCCGAATTGGTCGACTTCTTTTCCGTAGGGTCAAACGATTTAATCCAGTACTTACTGGCAGTCGATCGCAACAATCCAAGGGTGTCGAGCGTATATTCACACTTTCATCCGTCCATTCTTCGCGCGCTGCAAAAACTGGTTAAGGAATGCCATCATCATGAGAAGCCCATCAGTATTTGTGGCGAAATGGCGGGCGATCCTTTATCGGCTATTTTATTGATGGCGATGGGATTCAATACCCTCTCCATGAGTTCGAGTAATATTCTGCGAGTGCGCAAAGCCATTTGTCACGTTTCAATGACCGATGCCGAGCAATTGCTCAATGAGGTCGTCAAAATGAATAACCCGCTCATGGTGAAAAGCTGGATGGAATACTACTTTAGAAATCATGGCCTTGGAGACATGGTCAAATCTAATCGATTGGTTTCCGTTTAAATGATGATCCTAGAGGGGCTCTCTAGCCCCTCTAGGGCAATAACGCCAAAGCGCACTACAAATCGGTGATACATCAACATATCGAATTAAATTAAACGGTCTTTTACAATCTAAAAAACAAATCAATTTAATGAATTTTATCTTTTTTACAAATCATTTAAATCATTTAAACTAATTTTAACAGCGAACACGCGTAATATATTTTGAGATCAGGAGCACAGCCATGCAGATTGATTCGAACACTCAAGCAGCATCAGAATTACTTAAGATTTTTTTAACCTGTCTTGGTGAACTGCCCCTTAATCATTAAAACGACATCATCAATTTCAATTTACTTTACCGAAAGCCACGACAAAGCAATAGCCAAAATCCAAGGAGTAAATCGCAATGAATACTGCAGCAACAGGAAAATGTCCTTTTACACATGGCGGTAATACTGGACAAAGCCAAAGTCCAACCGCATGGTGGCCAAACGCGCTTAATCTTGATGTTTTGCATCAACATGACCAAAAAACAGATCCGATGGATCCCGATTTCGATTATGCCAAAGCTTTTAAAGAACTGAATCTTGAAGAACTCAAACAAGATATTCGAAGCCTAATTTCGACCAGTCAAGACTGGTGGCCAGCCGACTGGGGCAGCTATATCGGTATGTTTGTACGTACCGCTTGGCACCTTGCAGGCTCATACCGTAAACAAGACGGACGTGGCGGTGCCAATACAGGCAACCAGCGTTTTGCGCCATTAAACAGCTGGCCAGATAACGTCAATACCGATAAAGGCCGCCGTTTGCTTTGGCCAATCAAACGTAAATATGGCAATAAAATTTCGTGGGGTGATCTGATCATTCTTGCGGGTACACTGGCCTATGAAGAAGCAGGTCTTAAAACCTTCGGTTTCGCTGGAGGTCGTAAAGAAATCTGGCACCCAGAAAAAGATGTGTACTGGGGCAGCGAGAAAAAATGGTTAGACGCAACCCGTAATCGCTATTCAGATGATCAAGACCGTGAATCGCTTGAAAATCCACTTGCAGCGGTACAGATGGGTTTAATTTATGTCAACCCGGAAGGTGTGGATGGCAATCCAGATCCGTTACGTACTGCACATGACATGCGTGTGACTTTTGACCGCATGGGCATGGACGACGAAGAAACCGTTGCGCTGACCGCTGGTGGTCATACCGTGGGGAAATGTCATGGTAACGGACGTGCCGAAAAACTTGGTGCAGAAGTGGAAGGTGCAGATGTTGAATTCCAAGGTTTAGGCTGGTTTAACCCAGAAGGCTCTGGAAATGCAGGCAACACCATGGCCAGTGGTATCGAAGGCGCATGGACGACGCATCCCACCAAATGGGATAACGAATACTTCTACTTGCTTTTAACCTACGACTGGGAACTTCGTAAAAGCCCAGCAGGTGCATGGCAATGGGAACCGGTTACGATCAAAGAAGAAGACATGCCGATTGATGCGCATGATCCAAGCGTTCGACGTAACCCGATTATGACTGATGCCGATATGGCACTCAAAATTGATCCAGAGTACCGTAAAATTTCAGAACGTTTCTATCAAGATCCGGCGTATTTCTCTGATGTATTTGCTCGTGCATGGTTTAAGCTTACACACCGTGATATGGGACCAAAAAGCCGCTATCTTGGCCCAGATGTACCGCAAGAGGATTTAATCTGGCAAGATCCAATTCCGAGCGTAGATTACACCTTAACTGATGCCGAGATTGAATCGCTTAAACGCCAAATACTCGACAGCGGCTTGACTCGTGTGGAATTGATTACTACGGCTTGGGACAGTGCCCGTACTTATCGTGGTTCAGATTACCGTGGGGGTGCCAACGGTGCGCGTATTCGTCTTGAACCACAAAAAGACTGGGTGGGCAACGAGCCTGAACACTTGCAAAAAGTGTTGGGTGTACTTGAGTCGATTCAGGCTTCATTTGAAAAACCTGTGAGTATTGCCGATCTGATTGTTCTCGGTGGAACAGCCGCTGTGGAGCAAGCTGCTCGCGCCGCAGGTGTGAATATTACGGTGCCATTTGCACCGGGACGCGGTGATGCAACACAGGAACAAACCGATGTGTATTCTTTTGAATCGCTTGAGCCTGTGCATGATGGTTTTAGAAACTGGCAAAAACAGCACTTCGAGACGACTCCTGAAGAACTATTGGTAGATCGCGCACAACTCCTCGGTCTAACCGCACACGAAATGACGGTGCTGGTGGGTGGATTACGTGTCTTGGGTGCAAACTACGGCAACAATCCGCAGGGCGTCTTGACAGATCGCGTGGGTGTATTGAGTAACGATTTCTTCGTCAACTTAACCGATATGGCCTACACATGGAAACCAACGGGTCGCAACTCTTACGATATTGTAGATCGTACAACAGGAGCAACCAAATGGACTGCGAGCCGTGTAGATTTAGTGTTTGGTTCAAACTCGATCTTACGCTCATATGCAGAGGTTTATGCGCAAGATGATAACCGCGATAAATTTGTCCATGATTTCGTCAAAGCTTGGGTGAAAGTCATGAACGCCGATCGTTACGATCTGGTATAAGCCTCCAAAAGAAAAAGAGCCGATATCGGCTCTTTTTTTATAATTCGGGTTTTACACAGTGAGTTTATGCCCTTCACGCAAACAGTAAAACGGATTCACCAATTTAGATGACGTCTTGAGCAAATGCGTGAGTTCCCGCTCTGGCTCATCTCGGCCTTCATCGGTTAGCTGAAAGGTTCGATGATGAATTGCAACCGAACGCTGTGCGTGTAAATCCAAATGCGCATGCAATGCATCTTGCGGGTTCATGTGTACATATTGCATGAGCTCACGGGGCTCGTACGCACCTATCGGCAAGAGTGCAATTCGGGGTGCGCCAAAACGCTCATAGATTTCTTTAAAATGCGGTGAGTAGCCTGTATCCCCTGCAAAAAAAGCATGATCATCTGCACCGAGAATTGAAAATCCTCCCCACAAGGCTTTGCCTTGATCGCGTAGGCCACGGCCCGATCCATGCTGTGCAGGCGTATAGGCAATGGTAAGCTCATGAAAAGGAATCATCTGCCACCAATCCATCTCAATCACATGATACTGCTTGGGCAAGTAATACTGATTGCCCAGTCCAGTATAAATCGGCATGGCAAACTTTTTATGTAACCATTCTAAGGTGGCCAAATCCATATGATCGTAATGATTATGACTGAGCAAAACAGCATGAATCGTGGGTAAATGCTCAAGGGCGATACCAGCAGGACACACGCGTCGTGGACCTCGCCCTTGTTGCGGACTGGCGTATTCACACCACACAGGGTCGGTGATGAAATTATATGGCCCGATTTGCAACAATACAGTCGCGTGCCCAACAAACCAGATCTGCCAGTCATCCAGTTCGGCATGTGGTCGATTTTGTGGCATCGCCGCCGGCATATTGAGCCGTGCATCAAATTCACGCTGAATGTCGACATCCCATGTATACGATTCACGCGTCATTAACCAGCGCAGTAATTCGGTTGAACCACGTGCTGAGGAATGCTTCACTTGATTATAAAAACGTGAATGTCCGGCCTGTACAGAATCTAAATAATGAAAAGAAGGCTTACTCCATGTATGCGTTAAACAAGATTTAGTCGGCAATTGATAGGTTAATGTCGGCTTCTCTTTCATAGGGTAATTTTAGTCATCATCTTGTGGTCAAATAAACGTATGCATCAGACATGTTCTTCATTTAACGTAAGCCACGACTCGTCTCCATTTTTTGTAAAACTGTTCATGCTGTTTTGGTTGCTTACAGCGTGTATGACAACCTTTCTTAGAGTGCCAGATTTTCTCAAGAAGTTTGTTGCGTTTATGCGTCAATCGTCGTTGCTTTTCAAGGTTTTATGGCTGTGCGATTCAAGAGCAATCTCGACCAGACTCTATGCAATAGGGCGGCTTAAGCAAAACTCAAAAAACTACCACCGATAAGCAGAGTAAACTGCTTGGAGGTCTCGAGCAACAGATAATGTATCATTCCACTATTCTTGCGTCCTAGCTTTAAATACCCTACCGTTTTCAACAAAACATTTGAAACAAAGCAAGAAATAAACCAGTTTTACACTGCAATATAATTAAGCACGATATTGGTGCAATATATTCATTTTTGTGGTGAGATTGATTCATTTTTTTTATACAATTGATTCATATATTTTATAAATAAATCAAAATACTATTTTTATATTGAATTAATAATGAGCTTAAAAATACTATTTATTTTATAAATGGCTAAAGCATTTTTTACACGTGTCCTATTCATTTAATATCCTTTAGACTTATGTTTATAAGACTTTTTTTGGATTAGTTTTTTGTGGAATTGCGACATCTTCGATATTTTGTCACTGTGGCTGAAGAATTAAATTTTAGTAAAGCTGCATTGAAACTCTATACCGCTCAACCCTCTTTAAGTCAGCAAATCAAAGATTTGGAAGTTGATGTAGGGGTTCAACTGCTGTATCGAACCAAACGTAAAGTCGAACTCACCGAAGAAGGTGCTGTTTTTCTGGAACAGGCACGCCTGACTTTGGCTCAAGCTGAAAAAGCCGTCATGATGGCCCGTCAAGTCTCGTATGCCAAACAGCAAGCGCTGAGAGTCGGCTTTGTTCCTGTTGCTGAAGTCAAAATCTTTCCGCATATTTTGCCTAACTTTCGCTTTCATCATCCTGATATTCGTATTGATCTGTCGAGTTTAGGCAATGATGAACAAATTAAAGCGCTTAAAAAGGGCGAGTTGGATGTCTGTTTTATTCGTGATCGTCTGCAAAATGATAATGACTTTACGACCGAGCATGTGCTACGAGAGTCATTGATTTTTATTTTGCCAGCCCATCATCCATTGGCCAAACTCGAGCGTATTCCCCTGTCTGCACTTCATCAACTCGACTTGGTGATTGCCGAGTCGAGTCAATCCAAAGTCTTACATGAGCTAATTTTGAAGTTTGCAAAACAGCATGGCATTCAATTTAATCTGGTTGAACATGCAGACAGTTTGCTGGCCAACATCAATGGTGTTGCGCAAGGTCGCGGGTGTAGTTTAGTCCCCGATTACGTGGCCAGTTTGTTACCTGAAACATGTGTGACGCGTCCACTGGAAATCGATCTTCCTCATTTAGATTTATACCTATGTTATAACAGCTCAAGCAAGTCGACATTGGTTCAATCGTTTCGTGATATGCTCGCCAAATGGGAACGTACTGTGCCTGATGAATGTATCACTGAGCATTAAAATCAACCATTTGAGCCAGCATACATAATACCTGTCGGCTCAATTCAATCGTTTCTCTATAAAAATAAAAGCCTTGGAAAAGGAAACGAAAACATATGAACAGATTCTTTTTTCGTCTTGGGCACAGTATTTCATCCCGTCCACATTTTTTTATCTCTTTGGGCATCGGTGTAGTGATTGGTACGCTATTGTCATGGCAAACTGATTCACACTGGTCCACTGTCGTGCTGATTAGCTGGAATATTGCTGTAACGATTTATCTGGCGCATGTGATGGGTCTGATTGGTCAAATGGATACTAAAACCATGCAACAGCAGGCTAAGCGTCAGGATGAAAGTAAATGGGTCATCATGCTCTTGGTGCTGCTGGCACTGTTGATGTGTATGATTGCAATCGTCGTACAACTCTCGATGATGTCCAAAAACAGTCCATACGAAATTGAGCATGTTATTTTGGCGCTGTTTACGATTATTTCGGCATGGCTGCTGATGCATACCGTGTTTGCGCTGCACTATGCCCACGATTTTTATATTGCACGCAGCAAAGGCAGTGCGGGAGGATTGGAATTTCCACAGACTCCCCACCCCACCTATGCCGATTTTTTATATTTTAGCTATATTATTGGCACATCCGCACAAACTGCCGATGTATCAATTACCTCGCGCAACATGCGTCTGCTCAATATCTTTCATGCATTTTTGGCATTTATTTTTAATACCAGCATCTTGGCAATTTGTATTAATGTGGCCGCAAGTTTTTTGTCGAATTAAATCGAAAAAGGAAAGTTATGATACTTTCCTTAATCGTGTAGATTAGTTTTAACTGGCAAAAATTGCATTGCTACGCTGTAAGCTTTCACTTTGCCGGATCGTCATGAGATATTGTTCAATCGCAGGATCAGCTCTTAATTGTCCCATCTTTTGCTGCCACAGCAGCATCGCTCCAACACATATATCCGCGACGGTAAACTGTTTTCCACATAAATAAGGATTTGCTTCAGTTAATCCCTGAATAAGTGCCTGATAGGCATCTGTCTCATCACCGTAACTCATAAACATTTTTTGCTCAGGCTGAACTTGAATGTTTCGCATTTGATCTGTTGCCAAGGCTTCCCATGGCCCCGAAATAAAAAATAGCCAACGATAATAAAGACCGCGTTTAGGATCACCAAGAGCAGGCGCCAGATTCTTTTCAGGAAACTTATCTGCCAGATAAGCACAAATAGCAGCTAGCTCATAGATTACGACATGCTCATCAATCAGTACTGGCACCTTACCGAAAGGATTAAGT
This sequence comes from Acinetobacter sp. ACZLY 512, assembly GCF_023614015.1. Taxonomy (NCBI): domain Bacteria; kingdom Pseudomonadati; phylum Pseudomonadota; class Gammaproteobacteria; order Moraxellales; family Moraxellaceae; genus Acinetobacter; species Acinetobacter sp. ACZLY 512. The sequence continues at coordinate 58,671 of NZ_JAKIVI010000003.1, read as the reverse complement.
TTAAGATATTCAGGGGATTTCATACTGGTGTGATATTCCACCTCAACCCGCTCACACTCAATTCCAAGTTCGATCAGTAACCACTCGACCACCACACCACGTGATTCTTTATTGGTATAAAGCTGAAGACCCATTTCATTCACTCCTTTTTGATATTGTGGGTCCAGTGTAGAGCAGCGGATTGTCAGTTTTTGTCAGGAGTGACACATACTTCTTCAACCCACCATTGATGAAATAATTTCTGCTTAAACTGAGGATAGTGATCTTGACTCAACTGAAGCTGCCGAATTCGATCAATTCTAAAGTTTCGAAATGCTTGTCGTAACTCACACCAAGCCGCCAGCATAATTTTGTCGTTAAAATATCCCATCGCAAAAGGCCAGACTGTTCGCATACTTTCATTTTTGCGCTCGTCGGCATAGGCAAAGGTCACCTTCACCTGTAGACGAATTGCCATTCGAATCTGCTCAAGTATTTTTGTACCGACAGGTAGCCAAACATTAAAGGCTCTGAGTGTGGTCTGTTCTAAAAAATGCTGGCGATAAACAGGTAAGACTGAATTCAGTTTGCTAAGCACTGAAGATGATGCACTTTGCAACGCGTCGTCAGGGATGCTTTTAAGCCAGTGTAACGACAAAAAAACGGCTTCTATTTCAGTTTCATCCAATGTAATCGGAGGGAGAAAGAAATCTTCCTTCAACTGAAATCCGATGCCTGCACATGCATCAATTCGTACACCCTGCTGTCTTAATGTTTCGATATCTCGATAGACACTACGCTGACTAATGCCAAGTTGTGTTGCCAACGCATGCGAGGTCACTGGATATTTGGCTTCTCTTAAGTGCTGTAGCAAATTTAATAATCGAATTGAACGGCTCATCTGAACCTCTAGATTTTTATTAGAGAGAAACCTCAACAGGTTTCTCAGTTATTTTTATTTTAAAGGATGATCTAAGCAGGCATCTTCTGTTGCAGTATTTGCTTTAAAAAGTGATGCAATTCCGGCACGCTCTTCACAATGGTCAAAGGCGCATAACGCGCTAAAACCTGAGGATCATGCACACCGTAACTCACACCAATACGTGGCATATCAATGTTCATGGCCATCTCAAGATCATAGCTGCTATCGCCAACCATAATGGCATTTTTTGCCTCGACTTCTGTGACCTGCAAAATCTCTTCCAGCATGCGTGGATGAGGTTTAGACATGGTTTCACTTGCCGCACGAGTGATATCAAAAATATGATGACTTTGCGTTTTGGTCAGCACGCGATCTAAGCCACGGCGATTTTTACCTGTTGCCACCGCAAGCTTCATCCCCATGGCTTTTAAGTCATGCAGCAACTCGGCAACGCCATCAAACCATGCATCATGCGTGGAATGTTGCACATAATGTTCGCCATAAGCCATCACAATTTGCTCATGCAAATGTGGAACCTGCGGAAAAAGCGTCTGCATCACTTCAGGTAAGCCTAAACCAATCACTCCTTGTGCCGCCTCATGCGTAAGGGGTTGCTCAAAGCGTTGCGCTGCAAATTGTAAACTTGCAACAATTTGGCCAACTGAATTAAATAAAGTGCCGTCCCAGTCAAAAATAATCAGTTCTGGACGATTCATTTACGTGCTCTCAACTGTGCCACAACGCTTTGAATATCCTCTGGCAGTGCCGCTTCAATCACAGGATAGCCCGGAATTTCAAGACGCATTGCATGCAGGCACAGACGGCGTGCTTCAGGCCCTGTATAAGGTGTTTGATGGCCGTATTTATCGTCACCCACTAAAGGATGACCGATACTCAAGCCATGTACGCGAATTTGATGGGTGCGCCCTGAAAGTGGTGATGCATACACCAGTGTTGCATCTTTAAAACGCTCAGCGACCACCCAGTTGGTTTTACTTGGCTTACCTTCTTTCGACACTCGCACACGGCGTTCACCATTGGCCAGTTCATAACGCAACAGCGGCGCATCAATCAACTGTCGATCAAGACTGACATTCCCTTTCACGAGTGCTGCGTAGGTTTTTGCAATTTTGTGTTCGCGTAATAAATCCTGCAACAGCTTAAGCGTGCTGCGCTTTTTACTGATCATGACCAAACCCGAAGTGTCACGGTCAATTCGGTGAATCAATTCTAGATATTTTTTTCCAGTAGCCGCTCGCATGGCCTCAATCAGACCGTATGCCACACCGCTTCCGCCATGTACGGCGATCCCCGATGGCTTATTCACCACCAATAAACCATCATCTTCATACACCACGCGGCTGAGCAGGCTTTTGGCAACCTGATCGCTGACTGGCGCATCGCTTTCATCTTTTTGTTCGTAGCGAATCGGGGCAACTCGAATCTGATCGCCAATACTCAGTTTACTTTCCGCTTTAATTCGTTTTTTATTGACTCGCACCTGCCCTTCACGAATCAGACGATAGATACGACTTTTGGGTACACCTTTTAAACGGGAAAATAAAAAGTTATCGATGCGCTGACCGGCCTGATGTTCGTCTACCTCAAACCAGGTGACGCTTTGCCATTGTTGCGTAGAATTCATACAGTAATTAAAACCCGAAAAAGATGAAATTTGAATAAAAAATGACCGTTTAGCTACTTGATTTCACAAGAAACTTTCAATTAGCCCATAGGCAGATCGTGCAAGGTTTGATATAGTCAGCGCACGGATACCACCGTAAGTGAACAAAAAACGAAATAATTTCAACTCTGTTTGAAATGAATATTCGCTCAAGGCTTCACCAAAAGCTCGGACAGGTCCCAAAAGAATATGCCCACGCCGAAGGCTTATTATATCGGCAAAAAACAAACTGTCGCGTTTAATTGTGCATTTGCACAACAGTTTGTTTAAAGAAATATGTCGCCAACCCACACGTTGGTTATTAAACGTAAACTGATGCACATCAGATACATTGCGCCATGAGGGTTTTTTCAGGCTAAAGTGTTGATGTATTGGAACTGCCAAATAGCACTGATACGATGAACATTCCGTATCAAGACTTCATAAGAAGGATCTTCAAGCTCAGTGACAGTGAAAGTTATCATCCAATACACCGCTTACCCGCCAGTGAAGAAATTCAAGCACGTTGATTGCACCACAATCAATGCAGTATCGCCAACATCAAAACCGTTATTGAGCCGAAGCATTATGCACTAATCGGACGTCACGATCTGGACCACACTTGCTGAGTTCCAGTCCTGATACAAAGGATTGATGTTTGTGCAGCTGATCATCGCAGTGATCTGAGTGAGTCACTATTAGGTGTCACACCCATGAAACGTATGTTGATTAATGCAACTCACGCTGAAGAAGTCCGCGTTGCACTTATCACTGGTAATCGTCTTTACGATTTTGACTTAGAAAATCGTACCCGCGAACAAAAAAAATCAAACATCTATAAAGGTCATGTTACTCGCGTTGAGCCGTCTCTAGAGGCTGTTTTTGTCGAGTATGGCGCTCAGCGTCAGGGCTTTTTGTCGATGCGCGAAATTGCAAATTCGTATTTACACGCCGACCCGCGCCAAACTTCAAATATCCGTGAACTGATCACCGAAGGTACTGAACTTTTAGTTCAAGTCGAAAAAGAAGAGCGTGGTAATAAAGGCGCTGCACTCTCTACCTTTATTTCACTTGCTGGGCGTTATTTGGTGCTCATGCCAAACAATCCAAAAGGTGGCGGTATCAGCCGTCAAATTTCGGGTTCAGTGCGCGAAGAACTCAAAGAAATGCTGGCATCACTGAATATGCCACGTGGCATGAGTGTGATTGTCCGTACAGCAGGGATTGGCCGTTCACAGGAAGAATTGCAACTGGATCTCCAACATCTTCTAGATTTGTGGAGCCAAATTCAAAGCACTTCAAGTTCTGGCCCATCACCAATGCTAGTTCACCAAGAAGCAGGTGTAGTCACACGTGCCATTCGTGATTACTTGCGTGATGATGTAGCTGAAATTTTGATTGATAGCGAGCAAGCCTATAACGAAGCCTACAACTTTGTAAAAGCAGTGATGCCGCGTCAGCTCGACAAACTCAAAACCTATACGCTCAATGAACCATTGTTTGCGCACTTTGCAATTGAAAGCCAGATTCAAACAGCTTACGAGCGTGAGGTGAAATTGCCTTCTGGTGGTTCGATCGTAATTGATCAAACCGAAGCGCTTGTATCAATCGATATCAACTCGGCCAAATCTACACGTGGTCATGATGTTGAAGAAACTGCGCTGAATACCAACCTAGAAGCTGCTGAAGAAATTGCGCGTCAATTGCGTTTACGCGACATTGGCGGTTTGGTCGTGATCGACTTTATTGACATGACCAAAGACCGTAACCAGCGTATGGTTGAAGCTAAATTACGTGAAGCTACGCAAAGTGATCGTGCGCGTATCCAGTTTGGTCAGCTCTCACGCTTTGGTTTGATGGAAATGAGCCGTCAGCGCTTACGTCCGTCGCTTGAAGAGGCAACCGGTTATGTCTGCCCGCGTTGTCATGGCACCGGTATGGTACGTGATCTGCGTTCACTGTCACTTTCAATTATGCGTAAAGTCGAAGAGATTGCTTTGCGTGAACGTCATGGTGAAGTGCAGGTTGAAGTTCCAGTTGAAATCGCAGCATTTTTGCTAAACGAAAAACGTCATAGCTTGGTTTATCTTGAGCAGACGTCAGGTGTACGCGTGACGGTTCTACCTCACCCGCATCTTGAAACACCACATTATGAAATCCAGTACAACCCTGAAGGTTTTGCACCATCAAGCTACGAACGCACAGAAGCAACACGTTCTAGCGAAAAAGAGCTGGGTTATGAATCTTCAGGTTGGCATTTAGAAGAAGCTGAACACACTCATGCTGCTGCACCAGCGGTAGAGGCAGCAAAAACCAAGCAATCGCCGAAACAAGCCGCTCAAGTGGCTGCTGCACCACAAAAGTCAGCCAGCGCATGTGCTTGGCTTGAAAACTTGTTTGTTCAGAAACAAGCTCAAACCACAGACCAATCTCGTTCGGCACAAAATGCAGCCGCTGCGATTGAACAAATGGTCAACAACGGCGCAGTCAGCCGTGGTCAGTTTGGTCAGGTAAATCCAGCAGCCGTGCCAGCACAGACCGCTGCACCTGCGGCAGCACCAACGGCAAACAACGTCTATATGTCGCAGCCGCAAGCCAAACATGAGCCACGCGAGTCCAACGAAAAAGACGAAAAACCGCAGCAGCAGCGTCAGAACAACAAAAAGCGTAAACACAAAGAGCATCGTGAACACCATGCCCCAGTGCAAGAAGCTTCACAACAAGTGCATGAAGAAACTGTGCAGTTGTCGCGTCAGGAACAACGTGACCTTAAACGCAATCAAAAGCGTCACCAACCTGAACAGCAACAGCATAACGAAACGTCACATGAAGAAACCCAACATGTGCCGCGTCGTGACCGCAATCAGCAACGTCCAAACCGCCCGAATCGTTATCGCGATCAAAGCGTATTAAATGAGGACAATGCACAGCCAAAAGCTGCACCTGCTGTTGCAGATGAGCGTCAGGTTCGTGTAGAACAGGTCGATGCACCGCGTGACGACGTACTCGCAACCGCGCTAGTGATCAATGTCGATACTGCAAAAAGTGAAATTGTGGCCTTAAATGGTCAGCCTCAGCAGCCAAAACGTGATGCGGCAGCACCAGCAAAAGCACATCAGGCGAAAGCTGAGCACAAAGCACCGACTCAACCTGCAAAAGCGGAAGTGGCGCCCAAAGCGGATGTTCCAGCCACTGAAACCACAGATGTGGCTGAACCAGTCGCTGCATCTTCAGAAGTGAAACGTGCCAGCAACGATCCGCGTATGCGTCGTCGTCAACAACGTGGACAGCATCAGGCGAAAGTACAAGCACCGAAGATCACGCCATCTCAAGTGCCAACGCTCGGTCAGTACACCATTAGCAGCCTGATCCGTCATGTGTATGGTGAAGACTGTACGGTTCTAATTGAACAGTTTGGTCTAGTACCCACCTTTAACCGTGCCTTAGTGAAATTCACTGAGCAATATGCCGCTACATTGGTGGTAGGCGAGTCTGAAGGTAAAACTGAAGATAAAAAGCCAGTGACCCGTGATGCAGAGCTTCCAAACAATAAGCCTGTTGAAGAAGCTGAACCTGCAGCGGTTTTACCGCTCACACCACCGAAGGCTGATCTGAGCCGTGTTGCCAACGATCCGCGTGAGCGTCGTCGTTTGGCCAAGCAAGCTGCTGAGCAAGCGCATGTACAAGCCAAGCAAGCGCAAGCTGCTGAACAGGCACAAGCAGATGCACCGCAAACGGCAGAAGTCGTCGCACAATCTGCTACGACAGATGCATCTGTAGCAGATGCTGCTCAAGAAACGCCAGCAACTGTCTCGGCAGAGGCTGTACCAACAACAGAGCAAGCGACAGATGCGGCAGCAGACCCAGCACCTGTGGCCTCAGAGAATCAAGCAGCAGATGCTGTGCAAGCCTCGCTTCCTGAAATCGAGCAAGCAACACCAGTAAAAAAGGAACCGACCAAAGCCAAAGCAAACAAAGCACCGGCTAAGGCGTCTGAAAATACTGCCAATGCAGATCAGGACAAACCGGCCCGCCCTCGTCGTCCACGTGGTCGCCCACCGAAGAAAACCACCTCTAGTACCGAATGATTTGCATAATTGCAGATCATTAAAAGAAACCTAGTCATTTCGGTGACTAGGTTTTTTTTGATACTTTTGTGAGATTAGGTTGATTGCACTAGAACAAAGGCCGTAAAAGAACAGTTCTAGATGAAATTTTTTTCTGCAGATGCGTCACCATAATTGGATTGATCGAAAAATAAATAGGATGTATATGAGCCAGACCACACAGACTGATATTATTACGCTTGGGGCTGTTGCCGCGAAAATTCCACAATTGATTCCAAAGGTGCCACACCTTCTTCAAGGACTCAAACAAGCCTATTTACGCACTTCTGCTTCGCCTGCGGGCCTCGGTATTGCTTTTGAAAAAGCCGTGAAGCGTAATCCGGATGGGGCTGCTTTACTATTTGAAGATGAGCGCTATACCTATCAAGAACTCAATGAATGGGCCAATCAGATTGCGCATTACTATCTGTCATTGGGCGCGCGTAAAGGCGATGTGATCGCGGTCATGCTTGAAAACCGCTCTGAATTATTGGCCACCGTGATTGCACTGGCAAAAATTGGTGTGACAATTGCGTTGGTCAATACCTCACAAACAGGCAAGGTGCTCAGTCATAGTATTAATCTGGTCAAACCGATTGCATTAATTTTTGGTGATGAAGTACATCACTGCATTGATGAAATTCGTGCTGACTTAAATATCAATGAAGACCGTTTTCATTGGTTTGCCGATCAGGCCACACGTCAAGACGTGGGCACCGCACCTCACGGATATATCAATCTGGCTGAGCAAATTGACCATTTCCCAAAATTTAACCCACCTACGACCCATACCGTTCAGGGCAAAGATGGTCTGTTTTATATCTATACCTCAGGTACCACAGGATTACCCAAAGCGGTGATCTTTACCCATAGTCGCTGGACACTGGCCTATGGTACGTATGGCCATGTGCTTGATCTGAATCCCGACGATGTGATGTACGTAACGCTACCGCTCTACCATGCTACGGGCATTGTGGTGTGCTGGTGTGGCGTGATTGCAGGCAGTGCAACTTTGGCTTTACGTCGCAAATATTCGACCAGTGCATTCTGGAAAGATGTACAAAAGTTTAATGCCTCTGCCATTGGTTACGTGGGAGAATTGTGTCGTTATCTCATGGATGCCCCTGCCACCGAGTTAGATCGGAGCCATCGCGTAACCAAAATGATTGGTAATGGTATGCGTCCAAACATCTGGGATAAATTCAAGCAACGCTTTGGCGTCGATGAAATTTTAGAGCTGTACGCATCAAGTGAAGGCAATGTCGGTTTTAGCAATATTTTTAATTTTGATAATACTGTCGGTTTTTCTCCAACGCCGTATGCCGTGATTGCATTTGATAAAGAGAAAAATGAGCCGATTCGCGACAAAGATGGATTTTGCCAGAAAGTAAAAACTGGTGAAGTGGGCTTGTTGGTCGGTAAAATTACCCGTCGCTCTCCTTTCGATGGTTACACCGACCCAGAGAAAAACAAAGCCGTGATTTTAAAAAATGTGCTGAAAAAAGGCGATGCCTATTTCAATACGGGTGATTTGGTACGTGACATTGGCTTTCGTCATGCACAATTTGTTGATCGCTTGGGAGATACCTTCCGCTGGAAAGGTGAAAACGTCTCGACCACTGAAGTTGAAAATATGCTCTGCGAACACGATAAAATTATCGAGGCCGTAGTATATGGTGTCGAAATTCCGCACACCAATGGCCGCGCGGGCATGGCGGCCATCACATTGGCCGACCATGCAGAACTGAATGATCAAGATTTGAGCCACATGGCAAGTACATTTAAAAAATGTCTGCCCGCCTATGCTGTTCCGGTTTTTTTACGTGTACAAGAAACCGTCGAAACAACGGGAACGTTCAAATATCAAAAGAACAAGCTCAAAGAACAGGCCTTTGATCCCAACAAAACCGAGGAAAGATTGCTGGTTTTATTACCTGGCGAATCGGCTTATTGTGATGTGACTAAAGACATTTTTGATAACATTCAGGCATATAAGTACCGTTTTTAGTTCATTTTTTAGCTAAACAAGAGGAAATCGTGCTTTTTATAAACAGTTATGCAATTGTTTTGAATTTTCCTCTTGTGTTAGCTGAATAACTTGCTACAATACGCTCCATCAAACGATACAGGGTCGTTAGCTCAGTTGGTAGAGCAGCGGACTTTTAATCCGTTGGTCCCGCGTTCGAGTCGCGGACGACCCACCACTTATTGTTTGATCTGATGAAAGAAGCCTAAATTACCAACTTCTTTCTTGTAAGATCAAGAAAACATCTGATCTTGCAATGTTTTTAAAGCCTTGCTTTAAAATACTCAGGGTCGTTAGCTCAGTTGGTAGAGCAGCGGACTTTTAATCCGTTGGTCCCGCGTTCGAGTCGCGGACGACCCACCAGATTCTAAAAAAGCCTTAGCATAATGACTAAGGCTTTTTTTATTGATTCATTTTAAAAATCTAGATTTAAAGCCATTCAAAGTAAAAATCTAAATATTCGATCAATTTTATAAAAATTTTCTGTTTTTACGATGATTAAAAATCTTTTAAGCTAATCCTCTCTTCAAGCAATTATATATATTTATTTAGAGGCGCAAGTTATGAGTTTAATCAACACCGAAATCAAACCTTTTCAAGCCACTGCATATTCAAAAGGTCAGTTTGTCGATTTGACCGAAGCAGATTTGAAAGGTCATTGGTCTGTTGTGTTTTTCTATCCTGCCGATTTTACTTTTGTTTGCCCGACAGAACTTGAAGACCTTGCAGAACACTACGATGCATTTAAACAATTGGGCGTTGAGATTTATTCGGTTTCAACCGATACCCACTTTACCCATAAGGCATGGCACGACAGCTCCGATGCAATTGGGAAAATTCAGTATCCAATGATTGGTGATCCAACATGGCGCATTGCCAAAAACTTCGATGTTTTGATTGAGGCTGAAGGCATGGCAGACCGGGGTACGTTTGTGATTGATCCAGACGGTAAAATTCAAATTGTTGAAATTACGGCTGGTGGGATTGGCCGTGACGCGCAAGAGTTACTGCGTAAAGTAAAAGCCGCACATTATGTGTATAACCATCCGGGTGAGGTTTGCCCTGCCAAATGGAAAGAAGGTGACAGCACACTCGCACCATCCATTGATCTGGTCGGAAAAATTTAAGACTGGCATATAAAAAGCCCCTCAGCTCAGTTGAGGGGCTTTTTTTGTTTATTGAAACAGATCAAGTTTATAAAAATGCATCGAGTACCGAATTTAAGTACATATGGCCGTGTTCGGTACAGGCAATACGCTGTACATCGGCTTGCAATAACTTTTTCTGGCGCAGTTGCTCCAGTGTCGGTGCAATTGCGTCAACCTCCAAACCAGTTCGCTCAGCATATAAGGCTGTCGGTACGCCTTGGTTGAGCCGCAAGGCATTCATCATAAACTCAAACGGTAATTCATCTGCTGCAATCTTTTTCCATTGCACATGCTCGGCAGGCACCTTGGCCAGATAGTCTTTGGGTAGACGGGTTTTTTGATAACGATAAACGCCGTCGGGTCGTGTAACTTTGCCGTGTGCCCCTGCCCCAATAGCCAAATAATCACCGAATTGCCAGTAATTGAGATTATGTGCCGATGGCTGCTCTTTACGCCAAGCCGATACTTCGTAATTGATAAAGCCTTGTGAGGTCAAATAGGCTTCGCCGGCCGTCTGGATCTGCTCAAGCACATCATCTTCGGGTAAAACTGGTTGGGTTCTAAAAAAAACCGTATTGGGTTCAATGGTCAGTTGATACCAACTGATATGCGTGGCACCGCGTTCAACCGCACAGTGTAGGTCGTACATGGCTTCTTCAAAAGTTTGTTGTGGCAAACCGTGCATCAGATCGACATTGACACGTTGAAAGCCAGCTTTTTTTGCCAAGCCAATGGCATCTAAGGCATTTTGCGCACTGTGAATCCGCCCCAAGCGCTGCAAATGTGCCGAATCAAAACTTTGTACACCCAGTGAAAGTCGGTTGATACCGGCTGCCAAATAGTCTGCAAAAGGATCATGCTCAAGCGTGCCCGGATTGGCTTCAAGCGTAATTTCACACCCAGATGTGAAGGGAATCAGAGCACTTAACTGCGTAAATAACCAGTGATAGCCCTGCGCCGAAATCAGTGACGGTGTTCCGCCACCAATAAAAATACTATGAATCGCACGCCCCTGCGCAAAATCCAGTTGCGTTGCAAAATCGGCCACCAGTGCGTGCAGATACTGTTGCTCCAAATCCATAGACAATGCGCCATTGGGTACCGCATGCGAATTAAAATCACAATAGGGACATTTACGTACACACCACGGCATATGGATATACAGCGATAGCGGAATATCGGTGGGATTAAGCAAAGCAGTCAAGAATGAAACTCAAACAATAATAAGCCACTTATTTTAACACGAACCCAATCAGGACAGGCTTCAATTCATATCGAATTGCTTTAGACTGAGAGCAGATAAAAATAAGTTCTGGAAAAAGAATGATCAAGCTCTCGTCACAAGTGTTATTATTTTTACCCTTGGCACTCGGTATTGGCATTGCCATGGCCATTCAAACGGCGCTCAATACACAATTACGTGAATCGTTACATTCCCCCTTACAAGCAGCGTTTATTTCTTTTTTGATTGGCACGATTGTCCTTGGTTTATTGGTCAGTTTTGAAGATGCAACAAAACCTAGCCTCGCGCAACTGGGGCAAATTCCTTGGTATCTCTGGTTAGGCGGCTTTTTAGGGGTTTATGCAATTAGTGTGAGCATTTATACTGCGCCTAAATTTGGTTTTTTGACCTTGTCTGGGGTGATCATTTTTGGTCAGCTCGGTATGTCGATGTTACTCGATCATTTCGGTTGGCTAGGCAATGAAAAAGTTCCCGTAAACTGGCAGCGTGTCTTGGGTGCGATCATGATTTTCGCTGGCGTGATCTTTACATTTCAGCGATAACCTTTTTAAGTGGATAACGTGTTGTGACAAATGTTTCAGGGTTTGGTACTGAATTAAAACAGCTTTTGCAGTTGATGTGGCCCATTTTGATCACGCAATTTGCGCAGGCAGGTCTGGGGCTGATTGATACCATCATGGCCGGTCATCTTTCGGCCAATGATTTGGCAGCGATTGCTGTCGGTGTTGGCCTCTGGATGCCGATCATGCTGCTGTTTAGTGCCATCATGATTGCCACAACCCCTTTGGTGGCCGAAGCAAAAGGTGCACGAACACCAGAAAAAATTCCGGGACTGGTACGTCAGTCACTGTGGGTGGCGCTGTGTCTGGGGCTGATTGCCATGCTGATTTTGCAGATCATGCCCTTTTTGCTGCCTGTACTTGGCGTACCTGAAAGCCTGCAACCCAAAGCAGGACTATTTTTACATGCAATTGGCTTTGGTATGCCGGCCGTGACCATGTACGCAGCCTTACGTGGTTATTCGGAGGCCATGGGCCACCCGAGACCTGTGACCGTGATTAGCTTATTGGCCTTGGTGGTACTGGTACCGCTGAACTTTATGTTTATGTATGGTCTTGGGCCTATTCCGCATTTGGGTAGTGCAGGCTGTGGTTTTGCGACCGCCATTTTGCAATGGTTAATGCTGATTACACTGGCCAATTATGTGTACCGAGCCAAGGCTTATCAGTCGACGCAAATCTTTACCCACTGGGAAAAACTTGATCCGCAGATCATCAAGCGTATTTTAAAACTGGGTTTTCCAATTGGTCTGGCGGTGTTTTTTGAAGTCAGTATTTTTAGTACAGGTGCAATTGTGCTGAGCCCACTTGGTGATACGGTTGTGGCTGCACATCAAATTGCGATGTCTGTGACCTCACAGCTCTTTATGATTCCAATGTCGCTGGCGATTGCACTGACCATTCGGGTGGGCATGTATTACGGCGAAAAAAACTGGATTTCAATGCGTCGTGTACAAAAACTGGGGCTCGGCACCGCCACGTTCTTCGCGTTATGCACCATGTGTTTAATCTGGTTTGCCCGTCCTCAAATTGTTGCAATTTATACTCAAGATCCACAGGTATTTGATGTGGCGTTGTCGTTGTTGCTGTTTGCAATGGCTTATCAGCTTATGGACGCATGGCAAATTGGGGCGGCAGGCTGCTTACGTGGTATGCAAGACACCAAAGGCCCGATGTGGATTACGCTGGTGGCCTATTGGGTGATCGCATTTCCGGTAGGGGTATATCTGTCGCGTAGTTTAGAGATGGGGCCGGCCGGTATCTGGCTCGGTTTGATTTTAGGCTTGAGTATTGCCTGTGTGTTGTTGCTGGCACGCTTGTACAGCAACAACCGTAAACTGTCACAGCAGGCTTGATGTTTGAGCTAACTTGATGCGTTAGCTGGCCTGACGAGGAGAGGCTCCGATTTGCCATACAAACGGTAGTGCAGCCTGATTGACCTCCCAATCACCAATGGCTTTTTCTTTGTAAATAATCGGATTATGCGACGATACAGTACGTGCATTACGCCAGTATCGATCAAGCTGTTTGGCCGTGCTGCTTGCCGAGGCACCGAGCGCGTTAAACAGATTCGAAGTCAGCTCAAGAACCAGACGGCTGATCACTACCTGCCCTTGTGCCGATTCAAGCTCAGCAGCAATATTGGCCTGAACGTCTTGTTCTGGCTGCTCGGCAAAATGACTTAAATAGGCATCTTGCAAAGCCGCCGCGGCACGCTGTGTGATGGCAGTACTGGCATAGGCTTGTGCTGAAGCCTGACCAATCACCTGTAACACTTGGGGATCATGGCGAACCAGATCGGCATTGCCATGACTAAAAATTCGTGTGCGGTGACGTACTTCTTCACTAAAATTAGCCACAGCCGCCTGAGCGATACCACTTAGCGTGGCCAAGTGCACCACCTGATAAAATGCAGTTTGATACTTAAATCGCTGATCGAAAGGCAAAATATGCGAAATCGGCACCTCAACTGCATTCACGCGCAGCGTACCGCTACCCGTGGTTTTCTGGCCAAAGCCATCCCAGTCATCTTGAATATCCACCCCTGAAGCATGTCGGTTAATCACGGCAATCACGTTTTGCTGACTCACTTCATCGAAGGCAAATAAATCGACCCAGTCGGCGAAAATACTTCCGGTGGAGTAATACTTTTCACCACTGACCACACGCTGCCCAGTAGCATTTTGGGTCACGCGGGTAATCACATCACCAATCTGCACACTCCCCACTTCAGTCCATGCATTGCCAACCAGCTCACCCGCCACAAAGCGCTCAAACCAAAGCTTTTGAGATTGGGTTTTATGCGCCACCAGTCGATCTTCGACAAAAGCAAAATGCCCACGTAGTGCCTGCACAATATTGGAATCTGCCGCTGCAAGCTCTGTAAGGAGGTCAAATAACTGTGGTAAAGACAGCCCTGCGCCACCATAACGCACAGGTACACGCACGGCGCCAAAGCCGGCCTGCTTTAACTGTTCAATCTGCTCAAAGGGTAAAATCCGCTGCTGTTCACGGGCTAAGGCTCCCTGTGCAATCTCGGCGAAAATCGGACGATACTTTGCTGCAACGGCCGCATAATCTCCACCGAGTGAAAGCTGTTCTTTAATTTGTTCAAATTGGCTCATTTTTATTCTCCATTCTTTTCGTTTTCAATTTAGCTCCACGCATGGCGTGGCGGGTGGATACCGTTTAAGTAGTAATTGCCCACCAAATGATATTTCCAGCGCACAGGATCATGTAGAGTGTGCGTACGTGCATTGCGCCAATGACGGTCTAGATTTAATTCCGACAAGGTCGAACGTGTTCCAGACAATTCGAACAGTTTATTGCTGGCCAGCAGCGCAATTTCTGTCGTGAGGACTTTGGCTTCTGCCACACGCAAGGTGGCTTCATTCACCTGCTGTTCGGTCGGTTCAGCAATCGCACGGTCAATTTCATCGGCCGCCAGATCAAGCACGGCTTCTGCTGCACGTAGCTTAATTTTTAAATCACCAATATTGGCAATCGTGTACGGATCTTGACTGGCATGTTCGACGCCCGCATCAATCCATGGGCGACTGTGCTGACGGACATACCGAATGGTTTCATCAATTGCACCGCGAGCAATTCCCGCATCGACCGCAGCCTGAATAAATTGTGAGATTGCACCTGCCGGCGTCGGGCGTTCAAATGCCCGATAAATCGGAACCAGATATTGCTCCGTCACCTCGACCTGATTGAGCTCTACAGTGCCACTGGCCGTAGTACGCTGACCAAAACCCGACCAGTCATTGATAATGTTCAGCCCTGTGGTGCCTTGAGGAATAAAAGCGGCATACGGAAGCCCTTCTTCATTGATTGCCACAACTGGAATCCAGTGGGCCAATAATGCGCCGGTGGCGAAAAACTTCTGGCCATTCAATTCATAACCCGTAGCTGTTTTGCGTAGGGTGGTCTGTAAATCGGCAACGGTTCTGGCATTTTTTTCTGAAAATGCATTGCCTAAACGCGCGCCTCGAAGAATCAAATCAAAAAAGAAATGTTGCTGTTCTTCACTGGCATCGAGCCGAAGATGTTCGATAAAAGCCAAGTGGTTTTGAGGAATCTGCCCCAAAGATGAGTCGACACTGGAGATGGTTTTAATTATCTCGGCCAAGGTACGATATGACACGCCAGCACCGCCAAATGCTTTTGGCACGGTAATCGCCCAGAGGCCACTTTGCGAAAAAGCCTGAACTTCGTTTAGTGGTAACTGACGTGCTTGATCACGCTGTGAGGCCTCTTGGGCAAAACGCTCGGCCAACCGCTGTGCGATCTCAATGGCCTCTTGGTCTGAACGAATACGATGTGCATTTTCGGTATGCTGAAAGTAATGATGTGGTACTGGATGATTACGAGAATCATGCGCACGGTTGAGATTTAAATTCGACATGGTGAGTGCGTCCTGAAACTGATTTGTACTTATTTGTGCTATCACCTTATCACCAAAATTTGCCATGCTTTATATGGATTAACGTATTGTTTATGAATTGATTTTTGCTAAGCTTTTCTCAAAATTATATTTATTTAAGCCCTTGTTTCCTCGGCATTATTAACAGCATATAAACAATTTAAACTTTGAAATATATACTTTGTCACCTATGATCAAAATTGAAAAAACCGCAGCGAAAAGGTACTTCAGATGGCAAAAAATGCGAGCTCACCGGGTCGGCGTTTTATGAAACTTGCAGGCATGACCGCCAGCATTGCAACCAAAACCGTGTCCAACTCCATTCGACATCTCACTGCCGATGAAGAACAGAAACTTGCTGCAAAAACCAAGTTATTTCAAGATATTGGTATTCAGATCGCAGAAACTTTGGGTGAAATGAAAGGTGCGGTGATGAAAGTGGGGCAAATTGCTTCACAGTACAAGGATATTTTTCCGCCAGAAGTGGCACAATCGATTGCCAAGTTACAACGTCAGGCACCTGCCGTACCTTTTGCAACTATTCGCACTCAGGTCGAAAAAGAACTCGGAAAACCGCTCGATGTCGCGTTTCAATCTTTTGAGCCCACTCCTTTTGCCGCGGCATCGATTGGTCAGGTTCATCGGGCCAGACTGCATGATGGGCAGGAGGTTGTGGTTAAGGTTCAGTATCCCGGCGTAGATGAAGCCTGTGAAAGTGACTTGAAACAGGTACGTCTGGCTTTAAGACTCATGGGCGTGATTAAAATCGATAAAAAGCTTCAGGACAAACTGTTTGCCGAAATTCAAGAAAGCTTATCTGATGAGCTTAATTACGAAATTGAGGCACAAAATCTTGAAGTTTTTAAAACCTTTCATCAGTCGCTAGACGCCAAAGTGGTCATTCCTAGCGTATTTAAGGCATATTCGACCCGACGCGTCTTAACTTTAAGTCTTGAGCATGGTGAGTCGCTTGAAACCGCAAGCACTTGGCCACTTGAAGTGCGTAATACACTGGCTCGTCGATTGATTCGCACCCTTGGGCAAGAAATGTTTTACTTAAAACGTTTTCACTGCGACTCTCATCCGGGTAATTTTGCTTTTCGACCAGATGGTACTGTGGTGATTTATGATTTTGGCGGTGTTAAAACCTTAAGTGTCGAAATTGTAGAACATTTTAAACAACTCATTTATGCTGCACGCAAACACAATATTCCTGCCATTGAAGATCATTTGGAGGCATTACAAGCACTTGCCATCAAATCTTCTTTTCCTGAAGAGCTCTATATTCAGTGGATTGATGTGCTACTACGCCCGTTAACTCAACCTTATAACTTTGCAGAAAATTCTGCCTATCATGACAGCGTCACACTGGTTAAAAAGTCGTTAAAGTACTGGGATGTATTTCGACCGTCGCCCGACACCTTGATGGTTAACCGCACGATTTCCGGACATTACTGGAATCTGATCCATTTGAAAGTTGAAGACAACCTCAACGATTTGTTTGAAGAACTGGTACCCAACCCCAGTTAACAATTTTTAAGCAGAGCATACATTGACTGAAACATTTGTTATAATATAACATTACATAAACTATTGATTCATTATTCGAGGTCGACATGCGTTCAGGTATTCATCCAGAGTATCAACAAGTATTGTTTCATGACACAAACGCTGATGCATATTTTCTAATCGGCAGTACACTTCAAACCAAACAAACACGTGAGTACCAAGGTAAGGTCTATCCATACGTGACCTTGGATATTTCAAGTGCCTCACATCCGTTTTATACCGGTGAAGTACGTCAAGCCAGCAATGAAGGTCGTGTTGCGAGCTTCAACAAACGCTTCAAGCGCTTTAAACGTTAATTTTATTTTAAGTTTATCACGTTAAGGTGAAAAGAATTCGAAGCCTAAGGATCTATCTCCTCCACTTAGGCTTCTTTTTTTGTGTCCAGATTCTGTGTATAAGCTCATTGTTATCCACAGCACTTTATGGCTTCATGTCGCCATGAGCGATCTCATTTCTCGATTTAGCATTTAGTTGCTGCTTGCTTCAATGTTATGCTTACAACCCTTTACGGCAGATACAATGAGGGAATCTTATGTCTCAGGCATTACTTCAACAGTTACAAAATGGCGAAGCCAAATTTGCAGATGTCTTGGCTCATATTGAAGCACATTTTGTTCATACCCCAACTGCATTTCAAAATGGCGCGCAGTCTAATGCCGCAACAGAAAATCAAGGGAGTGCCAAAGTACTGTCTTATGCAAAAATTGAAGGGCTGAATCAGGCAGATACGTTAAGCTTGTTTGCAGAGCATTATGCTGCCGTTTTAAATACCCCCGAAGGGACAGACCATCAAAATATTCGTCAGTTTATGCAACATGGCTGGGATGGTGTGGCTTTTGAAGGTAAGGCACTTCAGGCCAAATAAGTCTTTTTAGATTTTGATTATTCCCCAACAAAGCATTGGGGAATAATCAAATGATTCGAAACAGGCTTAAAGCGCATCGGCAAAATCAAGTGCCTGTTCCAGATCTGCAATCAGATCATCCAGATGCTCAAGCCCCACATGTAGGCGCACCAAGTAACCCCCTTCTTGTACCGAGCTTTGCGTGCGATGCGCCACTCCCACAGGCAAGATCAGGCTTTCAAAGCCTCCCCAAGACAATCCAATGTGAAAAAAGTTTAAGGCATCAAAGAAACGTGCAACATAAGTAGGATCTGAGCGCTTGAGATAAAAAGAAAATAATCCGGTCGCGCCCTTAAAAGATTGGCGCCATATTTCATGCCCCGCTGCGTGTTCAAGCGCAGGATAATTAACACGGCCGATACTGGCATGTGCACTTAAATACTGCGCCACCGCCAGACCATTTTCATTATGCTGTTTTAATCGTACTGCCAGACTGCGTAGTCCACGTGAAGCCAGATAAGTATCATCTGGACTGGTGGTTTCACCAAAGCCATACACAACACGACTCAGTTGTTCGATCGAATCGGCGTTGGCCGTTGCAGTGCCCATCAAAATATCTGAATGCCCTCCAATATATTTGGTCACCGACTGAATCGAAACATCCGCACCCTGTTGTAGTGGCTGAAAAAATAATGGCGTTGCCCATGAATTATCGACCAGCACTTTGGCATTTTTTTTGTGGCTTAGTTCAGAAATTGCAGCCAGATCGGTTACTTCAAAGGTCATGGAACCCGGAGACTCGATATACACCACAGCGGTTTTGGTTTGTAATTTTTGCGCAAATGCTGCTAAGTCGCATGGATTAAAATACTCAACCTCAACGCCCATACGAGGTAAGATCTGATCGGCAAAACTACGCGTCGGGCCGTACACATTATCGGCCATCAAGACATGATCACCCGCTTGAACAAAGGCGGTAAGCGTATGTGTACATGCAGAAAGCCCAGAAGGAAACACCAGACAGCCAGCACCGCCTTCGAGTGTATTGATTGCGCTTTCAAAAGATTTAGTGGTTGCAGCGCCGTAACGACCATAATGCCGATAACCACCACCATTTTGCTTATGCTGCTCCCACTCTTCAAAACTATTGACCAAAATGGTCGAGCCGCGATACACCGGCGTATTCACTAACCCATCAAAGCGATGCGGTGTTCTTCCTAAATTGATGACATCGGTACATACATGATTCATTTCGATACCCTTTTGATTATGTAGTTCTTTTCGACAACATCATCATAGTTAAGCTCGATTGAATTTTGAGTTTAAAAAAAATATCAGTTTCACTTCAAATTAGAATTTTATTTCACTTTCATAGATTAAAAAGAAATTATGCTCCATATTTATTCTGCTATTGTGGATTACATCCTTTTGTCTGACATTTTTAACGATGTTGATCATCGGCATATATCTCACCGATGTTAAGTTTCAATGGACTTATATTTTAGTTCTGATTAAAAGAATAGGCAGATAACTCAAGCCGCATCGATATTAGAAATAGTTGAGTGGCAAACGGGTGGTGTACTTGATCTGCTCCATCGCAAAGCTTGAGCTAATATCGGCT
The DNA here is from genome assembly GCF_023614015.1 of Acinetobacter sp. ACZLY 512. Lineage (NCBI taxonomy): Bacteria > Pseudomonadati > Pseudomonadota > Gammaproteobacteria > Moraxellales > Moraxellaceae > Acinetobacter > Acinetobacter sp. ACZLY 512. The sequence goes on along the minus strand of NZ_JAKIVI010000003.1, from coordinate 39,062 downwards.
AAACCCGGAATCTGAATCAGTCGTTTATACACCCGATCATATTCCATCACATCTGGCACCGCCACTTTAAGCAAATAATCGGTTTCGCCTGCCATTCGATATACTTCAAGAATCTCATCGATGGTATGGATATGGTCGCGAAACTTTTGAATCCATTCCATATTGTGCTGTGCAATCTTGATAAACACCATGACCACCACATTGATATTGAGCTTCTTACGATCCAGTAAGGCCACTTTACCGTAAATAATCCCTGCTTCTTCCATTTTGTGAATCCGGCGCCAGCATGCGGTATTACTTAGCCCCACCCGATCGGCAATATCACCAATGGCGTATGTACAGTCTTGTTGGAGAAGTTCTAAAATTCCGCGATCATATTTATCAAGTTGAACATTCATAGTATCGGTGAAGAGGCATTGAAAAGTTATGCCATCAATGTAGCGAAAAGTGAAATGGAATTCTATTTTTCTGTGATTAAGATTGGTACTGTTTCTGAGTCAAATTCAATCTATGTGTGAAGCACACCGCACAAACCTCATAATCCATGCACGGTGCATAACGACTCATCTATCGTGCGCTGCTTATGGGCGCTCGGCATATTGAGGTAGATCATCTTGAATACTGTCCCACTCTGCTTTATGCGCTGCAAAAATATGCATACTCGGTTTTTGCTCGATTTTGGTATCAAGCGTTCCAATACGCAGTCGGTGATATTCTGGTGTATCGGTTTTAATGCTCATGATGGGTGAACCACATTCACTGCAAAAACAACGCTGTGTGGTGGGCGTAGACTGATATTTCTTAAGAAGATGCTCACCTTGAACAATCTTAAAATCATCAATGTGTACTGGCGCATTGGTGGCGTAAGCCGTACCGTTGGCTTTACGACAGCGCTGACAGTGACATTCGATAATCTCACCGATTCCACGGCCTGAAATTTCATAACGAATGCCCTGACACAAACAACTGCCGGTCAATAGCGCTGTATTTGACATGAGGATGCTCTCCCTGTTTGCATTGATTTTTCAACCAAACTAACAGATTTTTCAGCTGAGTAACATCACGACTTTCTGCTTATTGAGCCCCCAAATACGCATGTACACCCTGAGCAGCCGCCCGTCCTGTGGCCAAACAAGCGGTCAGTAGATAGCCACCAGTAGGTGCATCCCAATCCAACATTTCGCCACAGGCAAAGGTGGCCGTTGTGTCTTTTAGACGGAGCGTTGAATCCAGCGCATCTCGTGCAATCCCGCCAGCACAGCTGATGGCTTCTTCAATCGGACGAAAACCTTGTACACAAATTGCCAGCTGCTTAATGTGCTGTGCCATTTTCTGTGCGTCATTCCAGTCGGTTTTGGGTACCACATCGCGGATTAAGGCAATCTTGGTTTTATCCAGTCCTGCTTTTTGCCACACGGTATTGAGGGATTGCTTATTGCCTTGCTGGAGTTTTTGTAAAATTTGTTCCACACGCTGGTCTGGCAGCAAATCTAGATATAAAACGCTGGAGTTTTGAGATTGCATTGCTTCACGCAAATCACGATTACAACGATAGACCAAACCGCCTTCCAAGCCATAATGGCTAATGACCATTTCACCAAACTGTGGCGCTCGACCATCAACCCACGCCTGAATACGCTTTAACGGTTGTCCAAAAAGAGGAGCAAGATAGGCCGACCAGTTCACCAGTACACCCACATTACTGGCCTGAAAAGGCTGAATCTGCTCTGGTTGCAACCACGCTTGCCATTTTCCATCGCTGCCCAATTGCGGCCATGAAACGGCGCCGCAGGCCAGAACCACCGCATCGACCAGAACAGTACGATGCTGTTGCCGCTGGATATCAACCACTGAAAGCTCAAGATCAGACACATTGATGACTTCATGGCGATAGCGAAATGTCACGCCACGATCTTGTAAACGCTTCAGCCATGCCCGCAGTAAGGGTGCGGCTTTCATTTCATTGGGAAAAATCCGCCCGGAACTGCCGACATATGATGCAATCCCCAGTTCTTGCATCCAAGTCTGAATCTGCTGTGCATGAAACGGCCGGATCATTGGCTCAAGCCAGTCGGTGTGATCATAGCGTGTCAGAAAGGTATCGAGTGCTTCAGCATGACTGATATTGAGTCCGGTTTTCCCTGCCATCAAAAACTTGCGCGCTGCAGACGGTTTTTGCTCATATACTGTGATGTCGTATGTGCCAAGTGCCGACAGAACCTCGGCACAGGCCAATCCGGCAGGCCCGGCACCAATAATCGCAATCTGCTTATTCGGCATGATTTTGACCCAATAACGGCATAAACTGGTCAAAGCGAGTTTGATATGCCGCGGGCTTGGTGATCACCAGTTGCTGGCACAGCTCGCCGCGTTGTAAATATTTAATCTCAAAATGCGTGCGTGCAGAGTCAGGCGCAATGATTTGTTTTTCAAAAGGTAACTGCCACAGCTGTTCAAGTTGCTGAGCGGCTTCGTCGATATACTCTGGAATATTACTGGCCAGTGTAAGTGTGCCTTCTGGCTGTATGCGTGACAGTAAAAACTCGAAGAACGGCATATTTAACCAGCGCTGTGCTGGATTATGCGGCTCTGGGTTCGGATATAAAATAAAGGCCTGTTCAACTTGCGCCGGATACAGTGCGTGCACAATCCAAGGCAATGCATCGGCATGTACAGGCGTTAAATGCGCACGCGCGTGTAGTTCTTGCTGCTTTTGCATCGCCAAAAATTTCTCTTTGGTTCGTTCAATGGCCACCAAATGCCGCTCTGGATGTTGCTCGGTAAACAACATGGCATGCTTGCCCTTACCCGCCCCGATTTCGAGACACAGTGGCGTGTTGGCCACAGGAGTAAAAGCACGAGGGGCTTGCATACGCTGAGCCTGAAATTGACGTATCGACATAATCACAGCAAACTATTTAAACTTAATCGTGAAATCAGGCATAAGTCTAACAACTCATCATGACTTTGCCTAACATCTTGATGATGAATTTAAGGAATTCCGGTATGCCACGTACATTTCCCTGCCCGCGTTGTGGACAACCCTCGCACTGGGAGAACAACCCGTTTCGTCCCTTTTGTTCAGAGCGCTGCAAGCTGATTGATTTGGGTGCATGGGCCAGTGAAGATTATAAAATTCCAACGCAAGATTCACCCAGCTCCGAGCAAAAACATCCAGACGATTATGACGATTGATCTGCTTTAGATCGTCTTAAAGTTTAGGGATTTTTCACGTATAGTGAAGCCATTTTGACTTTCATGGATGTCTTGCATGACCAAGCAGTTTGCTGTAATTGGTAATCCGATTGAACAATCTCGCTCGCCCGAGTTGCATCATGCCTTTGCAGAAAAGCTCGGCATCACGCTGCACTACAGCAAACGGCTGGCCGCACTGGATGGCTTTGAGGCCTCGGTGCGTAATTTTTTTGAAGACGGCGGTGTAGGAATGAACGTCACCGTACCCTTTAAGGAACAAGCCTTTGCACTTTGTGATGTCTTGACTGAACGCGCCAAAACCGCAAAAGCCGTGAATACACTCTGGATGCAAAACGGAGCATTGCATGGTGACAATACTGATGGTCAGGGTTTAGTCGATGCCATTCGTGCGCTAGATTGGCCATTAGAAAAAACGCGTGTATTAATTCTGGGCGCAGGCGGCGCAACACGTGGTGTGATTTATCCGCTGGTACAAGCAGGTGTGAAGGAAATAACCATTGCCAACCGCACACTTGAACGTGCTGTTCAACTGGTCGAAGATTTACATGATGCAGTCGCGCCGGCACAACTTAACGTCATGGCGCTGGATCAACTTGCTGGCGATTTTGATCTGGTCATCAATGCGACATCGGCCAGTTTAAGTGGCGATGCTCTACAATTGCCCGCTGCCCTTCGTTTTGATTATGCTTATGAAATGGCCTACGGCAAAGCATCAAGCTTTTTAGAACAAGCCGAGCAGCGTGGCGTGCCGAGCACAGATGGCTTTGGTATGCTGGTGGGTCAGGCCATTGAAGCGTTTTCGATTTGGCACGGCGTAAAACCTCAGCTTAAAGATTTTTTATCTAAGTCGCATTAATAAAAGTATGTTGTGGTCATGCGCCGCTTGACTCGGCGCATGCCATCCCTTCAATAACCCACATCCCAAATCGTGTAAATGGTCATTGGAACGCTGAATTAGCCTTTTTGAATCAGATAACGATATGCTTTGAGTGCTTGATCATCTTGTGTTTCTTCTTGCAGTAACAGCTCGTGACCCAAGTGCATACAAAATTTTGGAATATCCCACGACGTTGAAGGATCGGTTGCCAAAACTTCAACAATATCACCAGATTTAGATTTACGAATTGCCTGATGCAACATCATGACCGGTTCAGGGCATCGTAAACCACGCGTATTCAACTGAATGGCCGGGGTAAAATCGCGTGCTGACATGCGTACACTTCACTTCAAAAAACAGACCATAGTTTAACATAAACCGACATGGAACCCGAAATTCGGCAAATTTGATCCATCAAGCTGAATCATTTACTTTTTCCCGCCGATTGGATGATGCATAAGCATATTTTCTTCGGTATGATAAAAATTCATTTACTAGCATAAAGAGTCTTTAGGAAAGATTATGCACGAGGAATCAGGCCCATCGTGGGGAATGCGCGGTTTACGAAAATGGCTAGGAACTGCGCCAGAAACACGCGATGAACTGCTCAAATTAGTTCAAGATTCACGTCGTTTTTTAGAACCTGATACGGTGGCGATGCTAGAAGGTGTTCTTGATCTTCCCGCCACAAAAATTCGCGAAGTCATGACCCCTCGTACGTCCATGATCAGCTTACAAGAAGATGACCAATTACTCGACATCTTGCATGTTTTGATTGAGTCGGCTCATTCCCGTTTTCCGGTTTTTTCATCGGATCAGCCCGACAATGTGGTCGGGATTTTACTGGCCAAAGACCTACTGCCGTTCTTGACCGAACCAACTGCCATTGTCGATATCCGTGCTCTGATGCGTCAGCCACTGTTTGTGCCGGAAAGTGCCCGCTCGGACCAAGTGCTACGCATGCTCAAACACACCCAAACCCATATTGCCATTGTGATCGACGAATACGGCACGACGGCAGGTTTGGTCACGCTTGAAGATATTTTAGAAGAAATTGTGGGTGAAATCGAAGACGAGCATGACAATGTCGATGAAGAAGCCCAGTACATTGTGCCTGACAGCAACCACACCACAGCCAACTCGTGGATGGTGCAAGCACTTACACCAATTGAACATTTTAATACAGTTTTAGATGCTGATTTTTCTGACGATGAAGTAGAAACTGTGGGCGGTTTATTGCTTCAGGAAATTGGACTGGTCAGTGATTTACAAGGTCAGGTGATTGAGCTTGATAACTGGCAGTTTACAATTATTGAAGCAGATGCACGCATAATTCATCTGATTCGAGCTGTACGTAAATGAGAGCATACTTTAGTCAGCTGCTGGGATCATCTCGGCAGCAAAAACAGCTTCCCTTTATTTTTCCCTTACTGATTTCTCTTTGTTCTGGCGCAATTTTTAGCCTGGCCCTTGCACCTTATTACTATTGGTGGATTGCGATTTTATCGCCAGCCCTTTTGTATGCGGTATTGCATGGGCGCTCAGCGAAACAAGGCTTTGCCTTGGGCTGGGCTTATGGATTCGGGCTTTGGTTTGTTGGGGCATTTTGGCTGTACACCTCCATTCATGTCTATGGAGATACCAATGCAGCCCTGAGTGTGCTGATGATTGCCGTGATGGCCTTGGTGATGGGCCTGTTCACAGCGGTTCAAACTTGGCTTTATCGTCGTTTTTTCCCAGAAACTCCCCTCACCTTCGCTCCGCTCTGGATTGTATTTGAATGGGCAAAGACTTGGGTATTTACCGGCTTTCCATGGCTATTTGCAGGCTATGCCTTTACCGAGCGTTATCTCGATCACTATGCGCCCCTCTTTGGTGTATTTGGGGTGTCGTTTGTGGTGATTATACTGGCCTGTGCCTTGGTCGAGTTACTCAAACGCCGTATTTTCTGGCTGATTCCAGCTGCCATTTTACTGGTGGGCGCATGGGGTGCCTCTAAGCTGCAATTTGTCGAGCCAAAGAAAACAGCACCCTTGTCGGTTTCCCTGATTCAGGGCAATATTCCGCAAGATTTAAAATGGCTTACCGAATATCAGCTTAAAACACTGATGATTTACGCCAATCTGACCCGAAGCGAATGGGGCCGAGATCTGATTGTTTGGCCAGAATCATCTATCCCGATGTTTCAGACCGACATTCAACCGTTTTTAGATGCCATGAACCAGCAAGCCAAGGCCAGTGGTTCTGCATGGGTGACCGGCATACCGTACTGGGATCTTCCTGCATCGCGTCAGGCCCAAACACCGCTGTATTACAACAGTATTATGGCCTCAGGTTCCGATGCACACGGATTGTATAAAAAGCAGCGTTTGGTGCCCTTTGGAGAATATATTCCGCTTTCTGGATTATTAAGCTGGGTGCTACCGGCACTACAAAATGATCCCTCGATGAGTGGATTTAGCCGCGGACCAGACAATCAAAAACCGTTAATGATTAAAGGTCATGCACTGGCTGCTGCCATTTGTTATGAAGTGGCCTATCCAAACTTGACCCGTCGCAATGCTGAAAATAGTGACTTTTTGATCACGGTATCGAACGATGCATGGTTTACTGGTACGGCTGGCCCGTTACAACATTTGCAAATGGTACAAATGCGTGCCAAAGAAAATGGTCGCTGGTTTATCCGCGCAACCAACACTGGTGTAACCGCGTTTATCGATAGTAACGGTCATATTGTTGAACAAGCACCTATGGATCAGGCAGCCGTATTGCGTGGTGAATTGCCTGCAATGCAAGGCGAAACGCTGTATACCCGTCTAAGTGACTGGCCAATTTTAATCTTTTCTGGATTATTATTACTTTTGGGCTGGTTCTACCGACCGCGTAAGCCTCAAGATGTTTCTTACAAATCCAGACGCTAAACACCAGCCGAGAAGACATTCTCGGCTTTTTTTATATTCTCTAAAGTGACAGGCTGATGAAGCTCATATACGCCATCATGCCTGCGAGCGTCATCATCGGTACCTGACGGTAAATTCGGATGAGTTGAGTTTCTAAAGGCGAGAGATTTAAATGCGCCAAGGAAACCACAGTCAGTTGCAATGCATTGAAAAAGGTCACCAGCCATACTGAACTCAAAACACTAATACTTAAAAAAGCCACCATGATCTGGCTACTGGCATCGCTAAGCGACCAAAGCGTGATTGCACTTTGACAAAGCGGCAGAAGACTCAGCACAAAACATAGCGCCTTAAGCACAGACCAATGCAATTGGTTCACTTCATCGGATAAGAACAATGCTTTCATACTGATCGCTCCCATTGCGTTTAACTTATTTTCTTTTGTCATTATGCGTAGTTTTTATCAAATAAAAAGCTGAATCTTTCTAACCGATTGTTTTTCTTGTAACTATCCAGTTTAATAATAATTCTTATTATAACTCTCATATCTTAGTTATTATATTTTTAATTAAATAACAGCAACTTAAATATGTAACAATAACTAAGAGCGATTATCACTTCACCTATGACTTATTTTAAGCCATAAGTGAAGAACATCATTATCTTAATTATTTTTCAGCATAATAAATATCAGCATCATTTCCTTCGCCACCGGCTTTACCATCGGCACCAAAAGAATATAAATCGTAGGCACGTCCTTCAGTACCCGGAATCACGTATTGCAAATCATTGTCCCAACTGTCTTTCGGATAGCCGCCTTTTACATAACCACCCGGCAACCAGTTTTTCGCAGTTGCAGGCTGATTCACCAAGGCATCTAAGCCACCTTCTTGCATGGTTGGAAAATGGCCATTGTCGAGCTTAAACTGGTCGAGCGCACCTGCCACCCCTTTTAACGTAATTTGCGTGGTATCGACTTTAGCCTTTTCTCCACGGCCCATGACGTTAGGTACAATCAGTGCCGCCAGCACACCCAAAATCACAATCACCACCATGACTTCGATTAAGGTAAAACCAGAGGCACGCTTCAGGCGTGGTGCACGCAATGCAGACGCCGACAGGCCTTGAGAAAGAACCGCAGAGGTGTTGTCCTGCTTTGAATCGTTTAATCGTGTCTGTTTTAATTCCATATTCATCTCTAGTTTCAATCGTTTTTAAATCATATTATTCATATTGACAATCGGTAGCATCACCGCAATCACAATCACCAAGACAATCGCAGCCATGAGAACGAGCATTAATGGCTCAAGTAAGGCCAGCATTGTCGAAATAAATGTAGACACTTCACGGTCTTGCATACTCGATGCGCGCTCCAGCATGCGATCCAGCTCGCCAGATGCTTCACCACTTCGAATCATTTGTACCATCATTGGCGGGAAATAACCACAGCGCTCAAGCTGGGTAGCAAGGCTACCACCCTCGGTCACTTTTTCTGCTGCCAAATTAATCGCATCTCGAATAATCCAGTTACTACTGACAGCCGCACCAATACGTAGCGCATCTACCAAAGGTACGCCGGATCGAGTCAGAATCGACAGCGTACTTGCAAAACGTGCTGCGTTTATACCACGTGATAATTTACCAAATAATGGCAATCTGAGCGTTAAGCGATCAAACGCATAATGTCCTGCACTGGTTTTAAGAAAACGTACAAACATCACAATACTCAAAAAGCCAATCACCAGCATAAACGGCCATGCCTGACGAATAAAATCACTGGCATTCATCAGCGCCACAGTAATCCACGGAAGCGCCTGTTTGCTCTGATCGAAAGTTTTCACAATATCTGGCACCACATAGGTCATGAGTCCCATCACAATCGCAAATGACATCAGCATTAAAATGATCGGATAAATCATGGCCCCTTGTACTTTTTTTTGCATGGCAAAACGGTTTTCGGTGTAGTCCGAGAGCTGGTCTAAAATCAGATCCAAATGTCCAGATCGTTCTCCGGCCGCAATGGTCGCAATATATAAATCTGGAAAACGCCCCGACTGCTGCATACCTTGCGCTAGAGAATGCCCTTCTAGTACTTTAGAGCGCACCGACAACAATAAATTTTGTACGTGGATTTTTTCACTTTGTTTGGCCACGGCTCTTAAGGCTTCTTCAAGCGGAATCGCAGCCGCCACCAACACGGAAAGCTGACGGGTCATTAAGGCCAGATCATAGGCAGTAAATTTCTTTTGAAACCATGCACGCCCCTGTTGCTTGTCTTTTTTTTCTACGGGATCGACCAGAATGGGTGTCCATTCACGGTCACGGAGCTGCTGGCGAATTTGGCGCGCAGAATCGCCTTCCAAAACACCTTTGTGTTGTTTTCCAGCGGCATCAAGCGCCGTAAATTGATATGCAGGCATGGTGGTATTTTAGTTTTTCCCAAAAAATCGTGTTGATGTAAATACGTCGTGTTAAATCCAGCATGATTGATTAAGCACCTCAGACATGCTCAGTTTGAGTATAATGCGCAAGATGATCCATAGAGCGACTCCATCTTGATGCACACTACGCCACCTCAGCCCTCTCAAGACATTTTCCGTGTTCGTGTGGCCGTTCCTGTGCATTTATACGATACCTTCGACTATAGCGTAAGCGCAGCAGATTATGAACAGGCAGCGATCGGTGCACGCGTTTTAGTCTCGTTTGGCCGTCAGACACTGGTCGGTATGATTACTGAAAAACTGGCGCCTGATCTGCCACTCGATCCAAGGTTTCAATTAAAAACGATTCAGGCTTTACTGGATCAATCACCGATCTTAGACCAGAAAGTTTTAAAATTATTGACATGGTCGGCGCAATATTACCAATTTCCTCTAGGCGAAGTGATTCAAACGGCATTACCCGGTTTGCTACGTCAAGGCAAGGACGAGGATATCCTGACGCACATCTGGCGCATCGCGGCGCATCCCGACCCAGACGCAAAACTCAAGCGCTCGCTCAAACAGTTTGAAGCCTATCAAATTCTCAAGCTACATCCAGCCGGCACCACTGAGACCATTTTAAATTTAAGCGGCGTCGATACCGCGACCCTTCGGGCTTTACAAAAAAAAGAACTGGTGACTTGCACACAGGAAATCCAAGATTTCCGTCCCACGCCGGTACAATTGGCACAAATGCCATTAACTGCCAACCCTGACCAGCAGCATGCCATTGAACGCGTTATGGCACATTTGCATGCCTACCGCGCCTTTTTACTCGATGGGCTAACCGGCAGCGGCAAAACCGAAGTGTATTTGCACATCATGCACGAGGTGCTCAAGCAAGGTAAACAGGTGCTGGTGCTGGTGCCTGAAATTGGTCTGACACCACAAACCATTGCCCGATTCAAATCCCGATTTCACTGCGATGTCGCGTTGCTGCATTCAGGTTTAAACGATTCCACGCGCTTACAGGCTTGGCAACAGGCCAAAATGGGCAAAGCCTCAATTATTTTGGGCACGCGGTCTGCAATTTTCACCCCTTTACCGCGTTTGGGATTGATCATTTTAGATGAAGAGCATGATCTTTCTTTTAAGCAGCAAGAAGGCTTTCGCTATCATGCACGCGATGTGGCACTGTATCGTGCGCATCTGGAAAATTGTCCGATTATTCTTGGCTCTGCCACGCCCAGTATCGACAGTTATCATCTGGTCGAACAAAACAAACTTGAATTACTTGAGTTAAATCAACGTGCTGGCGTGGCATTAATGCCTAAAGTACACTTGATCGACTTAAAAGTAGCCAAAAAGCAGCACGGATTGAGCCAAAAGCTGATCGAACAAATCCAGCACACCCTCAAGCGCCAAGAACAAGTCCTGATTTTTTTAAACCGACGTGGCTATGCCCCCGTACTGGTCTGCGAAAGTTGCGGCTGGCAAGCCAATTGTCCACATTGCGACGCACATTTTACCGTACATACACAACCCTATACCTACCTGCACTGTCACCACTGTGGCACTATTCAGCGCATGCCAGAGGCGTGTTTGGCCTGCAATCACCCGACCTTAAAAACCTTGGGCATGGGCACTGCCAAAGTCGAAGCGCATTTGACCGAACTCTTTCCTGAGCATGATGTGATTCGGGTTGATCGTGACAGTACCAGCCGAGTCGGCAGCTGGCAAAAAATTTATGACCGAATCCAGCAAAACAAGCCGATGATCTTACTCGGAACCCAAATGCTGGCCAAAGGTCATCACTTTCCGTTTGTGACCTTGGTGGCGATTTTAGATATCGATGCCGGCTTACTGAGTGTCGATGTCCGTGCGCCAGAACGCACCGCTCAATTGATTGTTCAAGTTTCGGGACGGGCTGGTCGCGGTGAACATAAAGGCGAAGTGTATCTACAAACCCTGCGCCCCGATCATCCGATGCTAACAACGCTGATTGAAAAAGATTATCGTGCCGTTGCCGCCGAAATACTCAATGAACGTCGGGTGGCGTTGTTGCCCCCTTATCGCTATAGCGTGTTGATCCGCTGTGAATCCAAATATCGTGAATACAGTCAGGCTTTTTTACAACAAGCCGCAGCGCGTTTCTTACAACAGGCAGGCAGTGTGGCCGAGATCTGGGGGCCTATTCCCGCGCCAATGGAACGAAAAGCAGGACGTTATCGGGCACATATGGTGATTTTGGCGCAAGATCGGGCGCGCTTACATTTCTTTTTACGTTCTTGGTGGGCCGATACCGTACAGCAACCGCGCCAGCATCAGTTACGGCTTTCGATTGATGTCGATCCGCAAGAATTTAGCTGATGGCTTAATGTTCATGGCTGAAAATGCTAGAGTTAAACCTTCACTTAGCTCCCAACGTATTCAGAGTTTTCTATGTCACTGTTGCTACAAATCACGATTTTTCTCGGTGCCGCATTACTACTGGTGCCGCTAGGTAAACGTTTTGGTATTGCAACCGTCATTGGCTATCTGTTGACCGGTATTGTACTGGGTCCGCATGTTCTGAATGTTGCAACCGATGCCAAAGCCATCATGCATATGGCTGAATTTGGCGTCATTTTACTGATGTTTATTATTGGGCTTGAGCTACGCCCGCAGCGCTTGTGGCAAATGCGTCACTCGATTTTTGTGATGGGCAGTACGCAGGTGATTCTGACTGGCATGGTGTTGATGGGACTGGTGTTTTTGGTCTTTAAGCAATCGGTGACCAGTAGTTTTATCATCGGATTTGCGCTGGCGCTGTCTTCAACCGCGTTTGTGCTGCAATTGCTGGCAGAAAAGCAGCAACTCAACACCACTTATGGTCAGCAGTCCTTTTCTATTTTGCTGTTTCAAGATATCGCAGCCATCCCACTTTTAGCCGTTATTCCACTTTTGACCGGTAGTTCGACTACGCACCATGGTATTGCCTACTTTGCTGCGATTTTAGCCACCTTTAGCGGCTTATTTCTATTTAGCCGTTTTGTGATGCGGCCCTTTTTTCGTTTTGTTGCCAAAAGTGGTGCGACAGAGCTGATTACCGCAGTGGGCTTGTTCATTGTGCTGGGCGTGGTGCAATTGATGGAAATTTTAGGTATCAGCACTACACTTGGCGCATTTTTGACAGGTGTTCTGCTGGCAGACTCAGAGTTTCGTCATGAACTTGAAGCCAGCATCGCCCCTTTTAAAGACTTGCTCTTGGGGCTGTTCTTCATGACAGTGGGCATGACCGCACAACTGACGCTCATGCTGCATATGCCAGAAATCATTATTGGTTCGGCACTTGCACTGATTGTGATAAAGGGCGTGTTACTGATGGGTATCGCTCGTTACTTTAAATACAAGTGGAACAACAGCCTGATGCTGGCAGCCTGTTTGGCTCAAGGGGGTGAGTTTGCATTTGTGGTGCTGAGCGTTGCACAAAGCGAGCAGGTTTTGACTCAGGCCATTGTTCAGCCTGTAGTGCTGATTGTCACCTTGTCGATGGTGCTGACGCCACTCTTTTACGCCTTGATTCAGCATGTTGTTATACCGAGACTGCAACAGGATACCACGCCAGAATTTGACGAAATTCCAGATCAGTCACCCCCTATGATTATTGCGGGCTTTGGTCGTTTTGGTCAAATTATCGCTCGAAATGCACGTATCAATCAGATTGCCTTTACTGCCATCGACAACAATTTACAGCAGATTGATTTTGTCCGACGTTATGGTGGCACCTTATACTATGGTGATACCACCGAACCGGAAATTTTACGTGCTGCGGGTATCGAAAAGGCGCAGGTCTTTGTTTTGGCAATTGATGACGTTGAAGACAGCATGAATGCTGCACGCCATATTCGCTTGAACTATCCCGATATTCATTTACTGGTTCGTGCCCGAGATCGGCACCATGTGCATTTATTGCGTGATCTGGGCGTAAGGCACATCTGGCGTGAAACGTATTTATCGTCTTTGGGCATGGCACATCGGGCGCTCAATCTGTTGGGGCTGTCAGAGCAGCAAGCCAGTCAAAATATTCAAGTGTTCCGTGATTATGATGAACAGTTGCTGGAGCAGCAGCAAAGCATCTATCACGACGAACAGAAAGTTTTTGAAACACATCGCAATGCAATGGCTGAACTTGAACACCTCTTCGACAGTGATCAACGCCATCAAGATGAATACCCCGAACACAATCGTGAAAACAGACACGAAAATCATCGTATTGATGTTACACAAGATGATCGTCACTGACTTGTGTTTTACAATATTGACACCATTAATACAGGGTTATGGAGAAAAATATGTCTGATTTACGCCAACGCTTTTTTATTGAGGACTGCCCTGTTCGTGGAGAAGTCGTACATTTAGAAGAAGCATTACAAACCATTTTGGCTCAACGTCCCTATCAACCTGCTGTGCAGGTGTTGCTTGGGGAAATGTTAAGCGCAACGGCACTTTTGGCCAGTACCCTCAAAATCAAAGGTCGTATCAGTTTACAAATTCAGGCCTCAGGCACGTTTCGCTGGGGAATGGCCGAGTGCAACCATTTGGGTGAAGTGCGTGCTTTGGCAGACTATGAAAATGATCCACATTTTGAGCAGGCACAAGACAGTAGCGTGGTACTGAGCACACTGCAAAATCCAGTGCTGTTTATTAATATTGAGCCAGAATTTGGTGAGCGCTATCAAGGGATCGTACCGCTCGATCAGCCAACCCTCGCAGGCTGCCTGATGCAGTACTACGATTTGTCGGCCCAGATTCCAACGCATATCGTGCTGGCCACGACCGCCGAGCGTTCGGGTGGCTTACTCATTCAGCTGTTGCCGCGTAACAACGAAGAAGAGCAACAACTGATTGATGAAGACATCTGGCCACGCCTGATCATGCTCACAGGAACGCTCAAAGCAGACGAATTAACCGATTTACCAGCCAATGAAATTTTGTACCGTTTGTACAACGAAGAGCAAGTACGCCTGCCTGAGCAAGAACAGCTAAAGTTTGGCTGCACCTGTTCAAAAGAACGCTGTGCGGCTGCCCTGCAACAGATCGGGGTAGATGCGGTACGTGAAACATTGGCTGAACAAAATCCAATACAGATGGATTGTCAATTCTGCCAAGCCCGCTATACCTTTACCGCAGAAGAGGCTTTAGGCCTGTTTGGTGAACATCTCAGCTAAATACACAGATCAACGCAGACGCATTTTCTAGCGATCTGGATGTTGTGATGGCTTGGTTTAAACAAACCTGAATCGTCTTAGAAGATGATTCGGGTTTTTTATTGCCAAAACCCAACAGTTTCATATTACAGATGACTTGAATTGAATGAGTAAATCGCCGTATAACACAGTATAATTCACTTATAATTAAGACACCGTACATGGCCAAGAACTATTATGAAACGCTCGGTGTTTCGCGAGATGCGACACCTGAAGAGATTAAAAAAAGCTATCGAAAGCTGGCACGCAAGTATCACCCCGATGTGAGTAAGGAGCCAGATGCCGAGGCGCAGATGCAAGCGCTGAATATTGCCTATGACACGCTAAGTGACGCTGAAAAAAAAGCAGAGTACGATCAGCAACTTGATTATCCTCAAGGCTTTTCCGGTTTTGGGCAAGGTGCTCAAGGCAGTGCAGGTTTTGATGGTGGACCATTTTACCAGCAAGGTCAGGGCGCTGACTTTAGTGGCTTTGAAGACTTATTCGGTCGTTTTGGTGCAGGCTTTGGTGGTGCCAATCACCAATATCAGCGTCAGACGCACCGCTTTCGTGGTGAAGATCAACATGCACGAATCGAGGTAGATATTGAAGTGGCTTACCATGGCAGTACTCAAAATCTCACCTTACAAATTCCAACTTTAAATGCTTATGGGGAGGCAGAAGTACAGCGTAAAACCTTGCAAGTGAAAATCCCCAAAGGCATGAAAGAAGGCCAGCAAATTCGCTTGAATGGTCAGGGCCAAGCTGGGATAAACGGTGGTGAAAATGGCGACTTATACCTCGAAATTCACTACAAAAACACCCCACAAATGCATGTTGAGGGTGCTGATGTTTATCTCACAGTCGATGTGGCACCGTGGGAAGCAGCACTTGGGCAAAAAATTGAGGTTCAAACTCCAAGTGGTCGCGTTAGTGTCAATGTACCGAAAAATTCCAAAACTGGTCAGCAGTTGCGTTTAAAAGACAAAGGGATTCCCAATAAAACGCCCGGACATTTGTATTTAATGATCAATCTGGTTTTACCCGAAGCACAGACCGAAGCCCAACACAGCGCCTATGAAGCACTTGCTCAGGCATTTTCTTCATTTCAACCCCGTCGATAAGGAGCCAGCTCATGTCTAAAATTCATTATGTGGAAGTGATTTGTCAGAATGAGACCACCGCCGAGATTATCGATGAGCAACGCGGACTCAATTTACAGCAGTTTGCACAGGTCTGTGGTCAAAGCCCAGAATGGGTGCTGCAATTGATTGACTATGATATTTTGCTGGTGGGACATCCCGATCAACATCAGTTTTTGGGAGAGGATGTCGCACGGGCGCGCAGAGCCTATCGTTTGCAACGTGACTTTGATGCCAGTTTATCGGCGGTGGCACTGATGCTGGACTTACTTGATGAAGTACAACAGTTGCGCCATGCTGTCCGGCATCTGACGCCTCCTTCAGACCAGCAAACAAACCGTCATTAATTCTGACTGATCCACTGATAGCTGAGTAAACCAAGTACCGTACAAAGGAGTGATCCCAGCACATGAATCAAGATCAGGCCAATCGCCCAGCTGTATTTTTGCTGCTGAAGCAGATCGATTACTTCGGCAGAAAAGGTCGAAAATGTGGTCAATGCGCCACAAAAGCCTGTAATAATAAATAACTTATAATTGGCACTGATCTGCGCATGTGCAAAAAAGGCGATGGCATAGCCGATAATAAAGCCGCCAACCAGATTGACCAGAATGGTGCCTAAAGGGAAATGCTGTAAAGTCGGATTAAATTTAAGCCCAACGAACCAGCGAATCCATGCACCAAGCACAGCGCCACAAGCAATTGAGAGTAAAGATGAGTACATCGGCATGCTCCAATATTTTTTCATGCAGAGCACGCACAATATGCCTACGCCCCTGCTGAAAAGAGGTAACGTAGACATCATTAGCCAGAATGGCGGTTTTTGCGAGGAGGAATGTCATCTCCTGTGTGCTCAGTTTAGTCTAATCTTGGCTTGATGTGAAGCAGTTACGCCAAGCCTCTTCAAGCGGTTTTATTTCAATTTGGTTATTTTTTCAACTTCTTTCAGAGTTTGTTTGATGGGTTCATAATCTAGAAACCAAAACAAATTCATATTACGCTGCCGTTTTTGATGTGCCAGCATTTCAATGACGCTTTTTTCACCACGCCCCACCAAATGCTGTCGATAAAAGTAATACAAAAGCAAAAGTGTGCTGAGCAACATCGCCGCCAGCATCATCCAGAATCCTTCGGGAGATTTTAAGCCGGGAATAAACTCAAAATTCATACCATATACGCCGGTTAGAAGCGTCAATGGCGCAAAAACGGCGGTAATAATGGCCAAGATCCGCATATTTTCGTTGGTTTGATTGGCAATCGCATTAAAATGCAAATCGATGGCCGACTGAATTGCGGCACGTAATCTGGAGGTGTGTTTTTGCGTGCGCTCAATATGACTCACCAGATCGTTCATTCTAACCAACAGTAAATCTGGCGATTCCGAAGCGTGTTGACCCATCAGATGATGATAATTTTCCACCAGTTCGTCTCGTAGCTCCTGTAAAGTTTCAATCTGCTCTTCACACAAATTTTCGACTTGCTGAAATGCCATGTTTTCTTGAAACAACTGTGGCCATTGGTGAAATCGTTTACGCCCCTGCAACAGCTCACGCTGCCAGTGTTCGACCCGACGCGTGAGCGGTGTACGCAAATCCAGATAGGCATCAATCATGCTATTGAGCATGCGCAGGGTTAAATCGATCGGTGTCGAAGGCAACTTGCGTGGCTTGTTTTGATCACTGATATCCCGCTGTACAATCTGTTCATAACGCTGCACATAGGCATCCATCGCCTTATTGCCTGTCTCACGGATACTGATCAGCACGTCTTGCGAGATGATAAAACTGATCGGGGTTGTGGCTAAACCGAATATACTTTCATGTACTTCTCCGGTCACTTCGCTGTTGCTGATCTGATCGTCAGGCGTAATGATTTTACGAAAAATCAGCAAATCATAATCGTCCATCGTGTCAAATGCACATGGATGATCGATATTTAAGATATCGCGAATATGAAATTCGTTAATAGAGAGACGAGTCAGGCCATTGATATTTTTTTGCCATTCCTCGGTTTGCATCACCACATCTTCACGAATGCAATCGACCCACATAAATGCCAGATGATGCTCGTCCTGAACCTGTTGGCTAATAAAGGCATACTGTTCAGCAGCATGCTTATAAACATAATAAATTTGCATGTGTACCCGTATTTTCGATGCGGTGTGGCATAGGTTGATGGTACTAAATCTAGCTTAAAATACTCAATGAAAAATGTACCCGAGTATTTGCCAGCGCTTCATTTATGTTGTGACTTGCCATAAAAAAGTCCGCCGAAGCGGACTTTTTTAATCATGTAACAGATTTAAAACTTAAACCTGTTCGATGTCTTTCATGGTCAATTTGATACGACCACGGTTATCGACATCTGCAACCTGTACTTTAACGTCCTGACCTTCTTTAAGAACATCAGATACATTCGCAACACGTTCATTTGAAATTTGTGAAATATGTAGCAAACCATCGGTACCTGGCATGATATTCACGAATGCACCAAACTCTACGATACGGATGACTTTACCGTCATAGATTTTGCCAGGCTCAACTTCAGCAGTTAATGCCTGAATTTTCGCAATCGCAGCACGTGCAGCGGCTTTGGTTTCACCAAATACACGCACTGTACCATTGTCTTCAATATCAATTGCAGCTTTGGTTTCTTCAGTAATTTGACGAATCGTCGCGCCGCCCTTACCAATCACGTCACGAATCTTGTCTGGATTGATCGTAATCACTTCAAACGTTGGTGCATGTGCTGAAATTTCAGGACGTGCACGTGAAATTACTTTGTTCATTTCATTCAGGATGTGCATACGACCTGCATACGCCTGATTCAATGCAACTTCCATAATCTCTTCGGTGATGCCTTCAATCTTGATGTCCATTTGAAGTGCAGTAATACCATTGGCAGAACCAGCAACTTTAAAGTCCATATCACCTAAATGATCTTCGTCACCCAAGATGTCAGAAAGTACAGCAAAACGCTCGCCTTCTTTCACAAGACCCATCGCAATACCAGCGACTGGCGCTTTAAGAGGAACACCTGCATCCATCAATGAAAGTGATGCACCACATACAGACGCCATTGATGATGAACCATTTGATTCAGTGATGTCCGATACGATACGAATCACGTACGGGAAGCGGTCAGCCGCAGGCAATACAGCTTGAACACCACGACGTGCCAAACGACCATGACCAATTTCACGGCGCTTTGGACCAGATTCACGACCTGTTTCACCTACAGAGTATGCAGGAAAGTTGTAGTGCAACATGAAGTTGTCAGTTTTGGTGCCCGCAAGCGTATCCACCATAAGGGCATCACGTGTGTTACCCAAAGTAGTGGTCACCAAGGCCTGAGTTTCACCACGGGTAAATAATGCTGAACCGTGCGCACGATCCAATACACCCACCTGTACATCGATACCACGAACAGTTTTGGTGTCACGACCATCAATACGTGGCTTACCAGACAAGATATTGTCACGTACAGTACGGTATTTAAGGTCTTCAAACAATTCGTTCACTTCATCAGCAATACCCGTTTCGTCATTTTCTGGAACGAACTGAGCGACTGCTTCTGCATAAAGCGCATCAATTGCTGCATAGCGATCTTGTTTTACAGCAATGGTATAGGCTTCAGAAATTTTCGCTTCAAACGCTGCTTTCAATTGCTCAAGCAATGCTTCATTTTTGGTTGGCGCAACCCAAGTTGACTCAACTGCACCCGCAGCCGCAGCAAACTCTTTGATCGCTTGAACTGCAATTTGCATTTCGTCATGACCGAAAAGTACAGCGCCAAGCATTTGATCTTCAGACAATTCTTTGGCTTCAGATTCAACCATCAAGACAGCAGATTCAGTACCTGCAACCACAAGGTCAAGATCGCTTTCTTTTAATTGTTCAAAGTTCGGGTTTAAAACATATTCACCGTTGATTAAACCAACACGTGCACCCGCGATTGGGCCACGGAAAGGTGTACCAGCAATCGACAATGCCGCTGAAGCACCTAACATAGCTGCAATATCGGCATCCATGGTTTTGTCAGAAGAAACCACTGTCGCAGTGATTTGAATTTCGTTGAAGTAACCTTCTGGGAACAACGGACGAATTGGACGGTCAATCAAACGTGAAATTAACGTTTCAGCTTCAGAGGCACGGCCTTCACGCTTGCCATAACCACCTGGAATACGACCAGCAGCATATTGCTTTTCTTGGTAGTTTACAGTCAGTGGGAAAAAGTCTTGACCCGCTTTCGCTTTCGCTTGTGCAACAACTGCAACCAATACAGTCACACCGCCCATCGTCACTAGAACAGTGTTTGCTTGACGCGCAACACGACCTGTTTCCAATACAACTTGATGCTGACCAAACTGGAATTCTTTACGAATAATATTAAACATCGACATGTAATCTTTTTTCCTGGTTCTTTTTGAACAGTTATTCTAGTGGAGACCCCTAAGGTTTGGCATTCATATCACCCCAACAGCAATGATAAATGACAAAGCTTAGAAGCCGACCTCACTAGAGAATAGACACAAAGAAGGAGCGAACATTCGCCCCTTCTAGCGTAGTCTGATGCAAACACCAGACACTCGCCCGTCTTCAGTTGTGAGAGACGTCATCGCGCGCACAACCGAAAAACAAGCCAAAATCGAATTAACGACGTAAACCTAATTCGCCGATCAAGCTTACATAACGACCGTGGTCTTTACCATTGAGGTAGTCAAGTAATTTACGACGTTGGTTAACCATACGGATGAGACCGCGACGGCTATGATGGTCGTGTTTGTGCTCTTTGAAGTGACCTTGCAAATCATTGATTTGAGCAGTCAAAAGTGCAACTTGAACTTCTGGTGAACCCGTGTCGTTTTCAGCACGTGCAAATTTAGCGATAATCGCTGCGCGATCTGCGTTTGTTAAAGCCATTCGATTTCTCCGAGATGCTTAAAAAAACTAATAAAATGATAAAAATCAAAAATATTATCTAAAAAGATAGCATTTCTTGACTGCCGTGCATCACTACAGCAGTTTGCCATTTTAAAGGATAAGACCGTAATTGACAATTCATAAATCAATTCAATACGGTGTGGCGGTGCTTATCAGTGGTATTAGTGTCTGAACAAGCTGGTCAAAAAAGACACTGACTTACTGTGTTATTCATTGCACACTGCCACTATAAAAAGAATGATCATGAGAATGACGTGAAACTATTATCAGCCAATACCTGCTACGTACCACCCGATATTCACAGCGTGATGCGTACCCAGCATGAAAATGATGCCGCCTCTGGCGCAATGACTGCTGCACAGGTTCAGCGCATTTGGCACAGTGTCGAGCAGTTGTATAAAAGTGGCAATTATCCTCTGATTGGTTTTTGCCTGCGTCGCAACGGACATATTTTACTAAATCGAAGTTTGGGCTATGCACGCGGCAATACGGTGGATGGCTTGGCAAGTGATGCACAGATTGCAACGCCCGAAACACCGATTTGCCTGTTTTCTGCCTCAAAAATTGTCACGGCAATGCTGATCCATGTGCTCAATGAGCGTGGCCTGATTAATCTTTTCGACCCAGTGAGTTATTACATCCCTGAATATGGCGTAAATGGTAAACGCCGCGCCACCATTTTTCATTTACTGGCACATCGGGGTGGTATTCCACGGCTTGAAACTGAAGTGACACCAGAATTGCTGTTCGATAAATCAGAGATTCTGGCACGATTATATCGCGCGAAGCCAGTATCGGCAGCGGGTACACATCTGGCTTATCACGCGGTCACTGCCGGCTATATATTGGGAGAGCTGATTGAACGTGTAACCGGACAGGATCTTCGGCAGTTTTTACATGAAACCATCGAAAAACCCATGCAAATGGCCTGTTTCAATTATGGTCTTGCGCCCGAGTGGCGTGATCGGGTTGCACTCAATGCCCCAACAGGCTTACACCCTCGCCTAGGTACAGATCACTACCTACAGCATGTACTTGGCGGCGGCTTACAACTGGCAGTGGACCTGACCAATGATCCCCGCTTTATGGATACGGTATGCCCTGCGGGTAATATTTATACCAGTGCAGAGCAAGCAGGCCGTTTTTTTGAAATGTTGCTGAGCGGTGGACGATATCACGATCAGCAGATTCTCACACCACAAACCGTGTTTCGTGCCACTTTACCCACCTCAGTGACCACCCTAGATCGGACATTATTGGCACCGATGCGCTATGCATTAGGCCCTATGCTGGGCAGCAATCCAGTGGGGCTGTTTGGCCCGATGACAGGACAAGCCTTTGGCCATCTGGGATTTTCTAATATTTTATGCTGGGCCGATCCAGAGCGGGATATCAGTGTCTCGCTGCTGACTACAGGGAAATCTGTCATTGGTACACATTTACCTGCACTGGGCAAACTGCTGTATCAAATCTCGATGCAGTGTCCTAAAGTTGCCAAAGGTCAGCGTCGCTCATTATTTGGAAGCGATACCCACGAAACCAATATGGTGTAAAAAATAAAAAGCCCAAGCGGTGCTTGGGCTTTATGCGCTGTAGTTTCTTATTCTGAACGATTGTTCTTGTATTTTGTTATTATCTGGAGAGTTTTCTTAGAACCCTTTTATTGATTATGGTCATTGTCCCTGACATGAACGAACTTCCTAACAAGTTCTATTCTGCCACATTTAATTATGAATAAAAGTAGTGATTTTCGTATCAGTATGTAAGCAAAAACGTACAGGTCTGTATATATCAGAAAACATAGCAGTTTTTCTAAATATAAACATGTAACTTGTTATTTTTTGAAATTCTGGACATAAAAAAGCCTTGTAGTCTCTCCCAAAACTACAAGGCTTAGCGGCTGTAAGTTCCTCGTTTATCCTTACTTCACTGTAAGTTCGCTGTCTTCGACTTATTCTAATTTTTATGCGGTTTTTTCTTAGCATTCCTTGCTAAGTTTTTGTGCAGGAACATCATCTCAAAATATTGCTTCGGACTCTATAAGCTAATTTCTCGAATTCGTGTAAGCAATTTCGTACAGAGCTGTCTACTCCTTAGGTAAACTTACTAAAATGAAATCATTATTAATTTTTTCACTAAGCCACTTTTTCGAGCGGTGCGCTGTGTAAGTGATTGTAAAAAGGCCGCACGATCTACCAACAGGCTGACCACGTTTTTGGCGCGGGTAATGGCGGTATAAAGCAGCTCCTGACTCAGAATTTTTTCTGCGCTGGCATCAAACACAATTGCAGTATGTTTAAATTCGGAACCTTGAGATTTATGAATGGTCAATGCAAAGGCCGTTTGAATATTTTTGGGCAGTCGATTGGCTGCTACCCATTTGTCTAAACTTGGAAAATACACTTCAAACTGATCGGATTGTGTGCGGTGTCGAAAGCAAATACCGATATCACCATTCGACAACCCTAACTGATAGTCATTGTATGTCATCATGACTGGCCGGCCCAAATACCACCCTGCCACAGGTACAACCATTAATTGCGTGGTCAGCCAGTCTTCTGCAAAGCGGTTAATCTGATCAAGCCCAAACTTACCAAAACGAATGGCCACCAAAATCCGATAATCATCAAATGCCTGTATCACTTTTGCTAAATCAATAAAAGCGGCTTGCTCACGATACTGTTTGAGCGCATTGACATAAGGTACATAGCCTTGCATCAGTTGCAAATAATAGGCAGTGGGCTCATGAAGCAATGAATCGTTCAGATATTCGAGCTGAACCAGATCCGACATATTATCGTGTAGCTGAATGGACTGAAGCGTTTGGGCTGATGCCACTTGCTGTTCAAACGCAGCTAAAATATCTTCAGCTGGCTTCACATCCGAGAGATGTTGAATAAATCCAGCAAACTGACCAATTTTTGCCTCGGCATTAAAGCGTCGACTGGTCACCAGTTGCACGTGATTGTGTTTAAGCGCGGGCACTTGCTGCAAGTCGGCCAGTACCGCACCCACATCCACCGAAGCCAACTGTTTAGCATCTCCAAGTAAAATTAAACGACAATTTGCTGGAATCGCTTCGAACAACAGCGTCGCCAATTGCAAATCAAGCATCGATGCTTCATCGACCACCACCACATCATACGGCAGAGGTTGTTTGGCATGGTAACGGGGTCGCTGCTGGTGCCCCAAACCCAAAAGCCGATGCAGGGTTTGAGTCGACTGCTGTTGCAGCTCTTCGCTCAACAAACCGGAATCGAGCAGCTTAGGATCTTGAAAAGACGCCTGAAGCGCCTCTTGCATGCGCTGTGCCGCCTTACCGGTTGGGGCTGCCATCGCAATTCGAATATCGGGAATGGCCTGATTTAAAACCGCGATAATACGGGCCAAGGTGTAGGTTTTACCTGTTCCGGGCCCGCCTGTAATAATATTGAGCGCATGGTTTGCCACCATTTTCATGGCTGCCTGCTGGTGAGGATCAGTGAGCAAATTGGTGTACGACGTCACGTCAACCGCTGATAGTTGCATCTGTGTTAAACGGTGTACTTGCGTGGCCAAACGCTGTTCGAGCGACCAATATCGATACAGCGCCAGCATCTCGTCGTCATAGACCATGGGGGCAACCGTCTGTGCTGCTTGGGATGCATGCACCGCAAACTTACCCAACTGCGCCACATCTGACGAAGAAATCGCCAAACCGCTATCTCCTTGCAAACTTGCTTCAATTAATGCTTGCAACATGTCACGAATTTGTTCAGAATTGCGCTCCCTGAGATTGAACGGTGTCTGAACCAGATACTCACTCCACATTTTCAGCCATGCCAAATCCTTGTCTAGACTGATGTTTTGATTATCCACACAGTTATCCTCAAGCTTGTCCACACACTTATAAACACATTTATCCACAAAATAACCACCTGAATTTCAAGTTATTATTCAGATTTGTCACTTTTTTTGTCCATTTTATCCTCAGCAAAATATCCCAAGATCGCATCTAGACGCAAAATAAACTCGTTATCCGGTTTCCAGTAAAAATAGCCCTGATGGGCAGCGCCAGTCATGCCTCGAAGATACAAATAAGTTGCCCCTCCTAAATGCTGCTCGATCTGGTAATGCTGCAATTTCACTTTTAAATAACGATGCAAAGCCACCAGATACAATGCGGCTTGTAGCCAGTAACTCGACTGGGTCATATTGTGCTGAATGGCTTGCGCCGAATAATCTTGCTGGTCGCTGCCCAAATAATTACTTTTATAATCGGCAATATGAAAATGCTGGCCATCGAAGTACATCAGATCGATTGATCCATTCAGGTAGCGCGCGGCATGCGCATCTAAAAAATCGGGCATATGAATGTCATATTCGGCAAAAAGTTGCTGAATGCGACGCATGGCCAGTACACGATCAGATAACGCCAGATAAAACGGACACTCGCTTAAATACTGCCCTGCTTCAAGCTGATTCAACTGAAAACCCTGATGCAAGGGTGTGGTCGCCACATGCATGAGCCACTCGGTCAGCCATTGAAACAATAGTCCATCTTCACCATTGTGCTCAGGATAGGCCTCGGTGTATTGGCGATAGAGCTGCTCCCAAAGTGTACTGTAATCATTTTTAAAACGACGACGCAGCTCAATCGGCCATTCGTCTGGTTTTTTTAAATCAATATGTTCAAAAATTTCGTGCAGGAAATTTCCGGCTTGAGGCCCTTTTGGAAAATGCTGTTTAATCCACTCGAGTGGCAATTGAGTGGTTGTATTGAACGATACATTCAGATCACGTTCATCGTCGGCCTGTTGTTCGGGCACCTGAGTCAGCGCAAGTGTATCGGCAAACAGCAAGGACGGCTTTAGATGCTGGGCCAAATAACTAAAACTGGTTTTGCCGCGCGGATAAAATCGCTGTGACGGTAAGGGCTGCGCATATAGACGATAGGTTTGCTGCTGCGCGGCGCGATATAATGCCGGTGGGCATTGTGGCTCACACGGTTCATCCATGCTATAGGGATGAATAAATGCCTCTCCCTGATGTTTCCAGTACGCTAGTGCATCTTGCGATTTTGCCTGAGCATCCTGCATAACTGCATAGACCCGATGACTGGCGCGGGTTAATGCCACATACCATAAACGGTTTTGTTCGGCTTTAGCCCGATCACTATGTTGCTGCTGTGCTCGTTCGGTTAAACGTGCTTTATCGGCAATCGAAACCAATCGGCGTTGCTGCACTGCGCCAGTTTCTTGGTCTGGCACCGTCAACTCGGAAAAATTCAGCCCTGTACTTTGCTCCCTAAACGGCTTGTCTGCGCCAAGTAAAAACACCACCTTAAACTCAAGTCCTTTAGACTGATGGATGGTCATGAGCTGCACACCGGCATCACTTGAAAGCTTGCGTTCTAGTTCCCATTCGCGCTCACTGGGTGAAGTGAGCTGTTTCAGATACCAATGGTAAAGGTTCTGGGCTCCGGCATAACGCTCGCTGTGCTGAGTTAAAAGTTCACCCAAATGGCGGACATTCACCACTGCACGCTCGTTGTCACGGCGCTGGATTTTGACCAGATTTTGCCATACCTGAAACACGGCCAGTGCGTGTTGCCATGCGGGTAAAAACCCCTGATGCATCCAGATTTCACGCACAGCATCAAACTGAGTCATATATTGGCTCAATCCCGATGCCTGCTGCTGCAAGTGCTGCAAGGTGCTTAAATCCAGTCCAATCATGCGCCCAAGTAATGCCCGTTTGACTTTGGCTTCATCGTAAGGATGTAAAATAGCGGTGAGAAATGCAGCCACATCGTGTGCCAGTGCATGATCAAATACACTGCGGCGTGACGGTCGGTTCACTTTAATTCCCAAATACTCAAGTCTGGCCTGAACATCATCCAGTCCTTTATGGTTTTTGGAAATGACCGCGATATCATCGCTAATCAATCCACGCTGCTGATCAGGTTCATCTAAATACAACTCTCCACGATGGGCCTGATTGAGTAGCGCACGGATTTTCCAGCTTACCTGCTCAGCCTCACGATTTTTATCTTCCAGCATCAGCCAGCGTAATGGAGCCGGATTATGTTGCCCCTGATCGATTAATGCAGGATGCGCACGCTGCCCGGCTTCAATAGAATCATAAAGTACCTGTTCCCCAAAATCGGGCTGTCGTTGAAAAAGTGCATCCACCACCTCGACCAGCGGTCTGACCGAACGATGGTTATGCACCAGTTTGTAGTTGCGTCCCTGCTTGCGCATGATGTCTTGATGGGCATTTAAAAATGTCAGCATGTCGCCGCCACGAAAGCCATAAATCGCTTGCTTTCGATCGCCCACCATAATCATGCAGCCATTTTGATAACGCTGCGGATGGCGCCAGATACTGGCCAGCATGTCATCTTGATCCTGATTGGTATCTTGAAATTCGTCGACCAAAATAAGTGGATAACGTGACTGCACATACTGGGCAAAGCGTTGCCCTTGCTCGCCTTTAAGCGCTTCAGAGAGCGTCCGGATCTGTTGTGAAAATGTGGTTTCCCCCTTCTCTTGCAACACTTCGGGTAAACGATTTTTCACCTCATGACACAAATAAGCCTTTAAATGATGGTGCAACTGGGCAAATTGTTGTTCGTAATCTTTTAAGCATTGCAGCACCTCGACCAGAGCGAGTACCGCTGGGTGCTGATAAAAACCGTTACTGATGGCCGCGGAACATTTTTTAAAAATTTTATTTTGATGATATTTTTCTAAAAATTTATATGCAGCTTCACGCGCCGACCCAAGATATGCTTCAAAGATGCTCAAATCGGGTTGTTCAATTGCTTGGAGCAATTGCGGCAGGTCACGACAAAATAAGGTATGAAAGGCATCATTACGAAAAGAAGTGCCATTGATGAAGCCATAAAACTCTCCGTCTCGTGCCGTATAAGCCAAGAGATCATCAAGCTGAATGGACTGTGCTTGCCGAAGTTGTGCATAAAAATGTTCAACATTCAACTGCGGTGCCGCATAGGGATCAAACTGGGCAGAGCTAAAATTGAGTGCCTGTTCGACTACATCGACAAAATCATCTATCTGTTTGAGCGCACCAATATTATATAAACCATCAATAATCGCCTGTGGCTGGGCATTGATCCATGCACGCAGGACATCATGAATCAGTTGGCGGGTATAGCGCTTGGCATCGTCGGTAATTGCCGCTGCTTCAATTTTGCCACTTTCAAACGCAAATTCTCGTAACAGCTTTTGGCTAAAACTGTCCAATGTACCAACAAAAAGTTCATCGAGCTGATCCAATACCAGTTTTAAGCGCTCAGCCGCATAGCCCATACGCGGTGCGAATTGCTTCAAAATATGCTGTAGCAATGGATCTGCTTCTTGCTCAGCACGCTGTATGACCTCTTGCTCTGTGAAACCCAGAGACGCGTTCAGCACACTATAGATGTACTGGACACGCAAACGGATTCGTGTCTTAAGCTCTGCCGCAGCAGCACGGGTAAACGTGGTGGCAATCACCTGCTTAGGTAAATAGCGCTCTAGGAAAATGCGGACCATCAGGCTCGACAAGGTATAGGTTTTTCCAGTGCCGGCAGACGCTTCAATTAAATGCAGACCTGAAAATTCAATTTCTGTAATCGGTTGATAAGACGTTTTTGAGCTTAATGGCATGTCTTACTCCAGACGCAAATACTGAAAAATAGGGGCATAGAGTGCATATGAATAGCGGTTCATCGCATCTTTGAGTAATGCAGTGCTATCTTGCTGATCAAGTATAAATGCCCAATCTCGATGGCCTTGGCTGCTTTCATCTTGACGGATATCCAGATTGACATAGGCTTTGGCGTCTTGCCACGCGCTCAACAGGCTTTTTAGGTCCTGCTCGTCGAGCAGCATTTCGCCCTGCTCTGTGGCAGACCAATGATGGCTTTTCTCTTTTTCTAGCGCTTTGAGTATTAACGCCGCTGGCAACACCACAGGCTGTGTAGCGCCATAATGCCACATCGCCAGCCACTGATCTAAGTAGTGCTTGGCCTGCTCGGCATTCAGACCTTCGCAAATTACGGTTTTATCGCTAAATACCACAATGCGTCGTAAGGTTTTTGCGGCTGCACCCTGCTGACCAAATGCCAACCAGATTAAATACTCAAGCCATACACATGCCATGCGTTTGGCCCGTGCACTCGAGGCCTCCATACTCACCCAGTCGCTACGGTTATCGAGCGGAACCGTGATATTCATGTGCAACTGTTTGCTAAGGCGCCAGATGGTTTGCGTGGTACGACTTACAGCAGGTGCATAGTTCTGTAACCGCGCCAGCAAACGTGCTTGTTCGGCGCTGCTTTGTTGCCATGCACTGTGCATGATTTTGCCGACTGGTAACTGGTCTTGCAGCAATTCTAATGGCGCCGTATGATCATGTTCATATAAAAACTGGCGGATGGAATAACGCCCCAGTCCATCTAAAAACAACGGTTCGGTCTGCTCAAATTGTTCGGCCAAGGCAATATTATCAACACCCAAGTGCTTCAAATACAACCGTGCAGGAAAGGTGACATCGGCCATCCACTGGCGGCTATCGACAACGCGCAATTCCTGATCTAAGGCGGGCTGCAAGGTGTTTATCCATGGTTGAACCGTTCCTTCAGGCTGTTGCACCTGCTGTGCCACGCGGTACCAGTGATCTCGATAACGCTGCGGTACAGTATCATTGGCAAAGCCGAGTGGGTCAAAGGGCTGCAAAGGATGAACATGGTACATCGGCCAGAGGTGCTCAGGTACATCCAGCTGCTTGAGCCATTGCTGCTGCTCTGCAATATATGGATTAAGCGCTACTGCTTCCTCTGCACACGGCGCATCTGCCACAATTAAGGCCAAATGCACTTTGAATTCCTGCACAATACTCGATGGATCGCGTACCTCACCATCACTCACATCAAAGCCATTATAAAACAACCACAAGGCTGATTTTGCCAATACCACGGCATCTAAAAAGGCACCCTGATCATCCTCCAAACGTGAACGATCCCCCAGTTGCTGGCGCAGTTGCTCCATTAAATCAAAAGGAATATGGGTCTCTCGGTTTGGAAACTTGCCCGTGTCCAGATTCAGCATCACCACCAGTGCATAAGGGAGCGGTCGAATCTGACCGATCTGGCTAAAGGTAATCTGTCCGGTCGGTTCGGCTTGTGAAGACTGATTTTCCAAAGTACGTTGAATTTCATCAAGCAAGTAAGGCAGCGGTAGCGCAATATCGCGTAAACCATGTGTGTCTTTATCGCCATAGAAACTGGCCAAGGTCACCATTCGTTCTTGTTTTTTTATAATGTCCCGAGCCGTTTTTAACGCCATCACACCCGCCTGCTCAAAGGCAGTGACATCCTGCATCAGCAATTGAAGCCACGCTTCAACCGAACGTTTCTCGTGTTGTTCATGTGCGGTTCGCCATTTTCTTCGCGTATGCAAATCTTGATAAATCTGAATCAGCACGCCGATCAGTTCAAAATCATCAGGAGCGATATCGCTAAAACTTAAGGTCTGCTCAAACAGTACATGTGCCGGAATGGCGATTCCGAGTGCCAGTCGATCAAGCGCGAACTTAAAGCTATAACGATGGTCGTGATCGTCTGGACTTAAACTCTGCTGTAAATGTTCAGCGTCGAAACCGCGTTTAAAACCAGCCTGTTCAAGTAGACTGAGCATGCGACGAATCTGGCTATCTTCAAGGGCATAATACTGCTGCGTTGCTGATAAACTCAGCCAGTCGGCAAATTCGTCAAATTCAAAACGTCCATGCAGTAAATTGATCCTCCCGACCACAGCCTGCCATGCATTTAATACATCGAGCTGGGCCACGCCTGCAATTTTAATCGGCAAAAACACCGTATCTTCGGTAGGGGTTGCCGGAAAAACCGCGCGGATCGCTGGCTCGATTTCTTTAATGTTGGGAACCAGCACCAAAATATCGTTTAAACGACGAGAGCCATGCGAGGTGTCGGCCAGCCAGCGAATGAGTTCATCACGCAAAACTTCCAGTTGCCGTAAGCTTGAATGGCAAACATGAAACTGAATCGAGCGATCGTTAGGTGCAAGAGAATATTGATTGGCGACAGGCTCGGCCAAATTTAAAATATCGGACTGGATTTGCCCCAGCAATGTGTTTGGAAACTCATCGACAAATGCATCGACCCACTGCCCTTCATCTCCCGACGACAAATTGGCCAACAGGCTAAAATGGTCACGCGCCTGCTTGCCCCAACGGGTGAGTAAGGGATGGCGAGACTCACGCGCTTCAGCGTTAAAATGCAAGGTAAATTGATCAAAAAATTGTGCAATGTCTGCATCACTTGCCTGTGGTTTTTTCTCGATAAATCGGGATTTCACACGTACATCGTACTGCTGTTTCCACAGAGGATCGACACTATCTGCCCAGTATTCCTGAGAAGGATTGTAGTGCAAAATAAAAATATCAATGTATTGCCCCAAACGGCGCAAAAACTGTAATTGCATCGGCGGCAAATCCAACACGGTAAATACAACCACTTGCTTAGGCAAACGCTGCAAGGCAGTTTCACGGCTCTGTGCCCCATCTAAGAGTTGCCAAAATAAGTCGTCAATGTTCAGGATATCCAGATAATCCTGATGAAAGTGGTTTTGCCATAACCAACGTTGCCATGCCTCTAAATCTTGCGCGTGCTGGAACTGAAACGCCGAAATCTCTTGGCGGGCTTGCCCCATCAGTTGCTCGATATCCAGCGCCCGATTCTCTCCCCATGCACTGAGCCAGTTGGTGGCACAGGTACAAGGGCCGCTACAGTTTTTCTGGCAATACCCGCGATAGGTCATGTAATGACCAAATAGCTGCGATACCTGTTCGGCCACCCAGTACAGCATTTTTTGTTTTTTTTGTTGCTGTTGATCGACTTCTTGTAATTGATCTGCACTGGTATAGATTCGATCGACCAGTGAATAGGCCGGATGCTCAGGCGATAAGGTCATATGAGCTGACTGAATCAGAGGATTGAGCGCCTGAAACACACGCCACTTTAAAATAAGGCGCGGAATATTGGCTTTACGTACCTGATCTTTATGTTCAGTCAACACTTGCTGATAGACAAACCACTGGAACCCGCGGATACGCTGATGAAATTGATAATTAGCGGTAATCCCTTGCAATTCTGAGAGTTTTTCGGTCAACCACTGCTGCACGGCCGCGCTTGGCACAATGAAATGCTGAGTTTCAAGTACATCAAACGGATTCTGGCTCGGCTGCTGCACAGATTGCCACACCCCTTGAAGCAAAACATCGATACGCTGACTTTGTATTACATGAATCGCCATGTAGCCCTTACCTTTGTAAATCGCAGTTTTTTATGCACAAAATCATAAAGATTCGTCACTATACATCGTTGGCGAACTATGTCACGTTTGCCATGTGTATAAAAATTTGAGTCATCCTCAAAAAAAATGTTTGAATAACAGCAAAGGACCACATTGAGTATAAATCCATGAAAATTGAGAATATCCCAGATTCAATTGATCCAAGTTTAAACCTTGAAGCCGTTCGTGACGAATGTCTGGAAATGGTCAAAAAGCGTGCCTATTTTTCCGCTGGCGCCGCCGTCGTTCCTATTCCATTTTTTGATGTCGTGATTGATATCGGCATTTTGTCACAAATTATTCCCGATATCAGCGCTCGCTTCGGTTTATCTCCCGACCATATTACGGTTTATGATCCAGAAACCAAACAGATTCACTGGAACGAATTACGTAAACGCGGCTTCGAATTTTCGGGGCTGGTTGTCGCACGTACCGCAGTCAAAAAGTCACTCAATGGCGTGATCGGAAAAGTATTGACCAAGCAAGTGACCAAATTTATTCCGCTTGGTGGCCAGATCGTCGCTGCGAGCTTGGGCTATATCGTGATGAAAAAAGTTGCCGAAGCGCATGTCCAAGAATGTTATCATCTGGCGAAACGTATTCAGCAAAAAAGCACGACCGCAGCTGTTTAATGATCATTTAAAAGGCACCTTGTGTGCCTTTTATCTGCCTGATTTAAAAAAACAAGTTGTATATTTGACCAGCCCGTATCAATACATCATTTGACTTTTCACGTAAATTTTAAGTTTTTTTAAAGATTGTCTACTTACTATCCATCACACGATGACAAACAAACTATGGAGAGTCGTTGTGGAACATGGACAATCAACATCCCGTATACGTGCCATTTTTAACGTAACAAGTGGTAACTTTCTCGAACAATACGATTTTTTCCTGTTTGGTTTGTACGCTAAAGCCATTGGCGAAACGTTTTTCCATTCCGATAGCAGTTACGCTGCACTCATGAAAACCTTTTTGGTCTTTGCGGTCAGTTTCTTGATGCGCCCGATTGGTGCACTGGTACTGGGTCCGTATGTAGATCGTATTGGTCGACGTAAAGGCCTCATGGTGACTTTAAGCATCATGGCGGTTGGCTCACTGATTATTGCCCTTACACCTGGCTATGCCACCATTGGTTTTGCCGCGACGGTACTGATCTTTGCCGGACGTTTGGCACAAGGCTTTTCTGCTGGCGTAGAACTGGGCGGTGTTTCGGTTTACTTATCCGAGATTGCAGAGCCCCATAATCGTGGCTTTATTACCAGTTGGCAGTCTGCTAGTCAGCAAGTGGCGGTTATTTTTGCAGCCACATTAGGTTATGTGGTGAGTCTGGTCTTTACCAAGGCACAAGTGGCCGACTGGGCATGGCGAATTCCATTTTTTGTGGGCTGCGCCATCATTCCGTTTATTTTCTGGTTACGTAAATCCTTAACAGAAACCGAAGCATTTGCTTCACGCACCGAACATCCAACCACTGCCCAGATTATGTCTACGCTGGCCGCAAATTGGAAAATTGTACTGACTGGCATGTGTATGGTTGCTACAACCACCACCATGTTTTATTTCATTACCGTTTACACGCCAACCTACGGCAAAGAAGTGCTGCATCTGACCAGTGCAGAAAGCTTATTGGCAACTGTAATGGTGGGTGCAAGTAACTTTGTTCTGCTCCCAATTGGTGGCTATTTATCGGATAAAATCGGCCGAAAACCGCTATTGATTGCAACCACGACGCTGATCTTTGTCACCGCTTATCCGCTTTTGAGCTGGTTAACTCAAAATATCAGTCTGTCACACATGCTGGTGTCTTTGTTGTGGCTGTCATTGTTGTATAGTTTTTACAACGGTGCACTGGTGGTGTCTTTGACTGAAATGATGCCAAGCTCAGTTCGAATTGCAGGTTTTTCTGTTGCGTACAGTCTGGCAACTTCGGTGTTTGGTGGCCTCACCCCGATGATTGCGACTTATCTGGTCGAACAAAGTGGCAGCAAAAGCATGCCCGCCTTTTGGCTCATGTTTGCCGCAATTATCAGTTTGATTGCGACGCTCATTGTGTTTCGTCAGCGTCAGTCACGCAGCGAGCCCAAAGCGCCACTCGGTGCACAATTGGCTCGACAAAACACGGGGAAACTGATGAATCAAACCACTTAAGTTTGAAAGTTTTCTGCATTAAAAACCACCGCTTCAGGTGGTTTTTAAGCATTTAAGAATCGTTTTTAATACCTTGATCCGAGCGCTATATTTGTCATCTGTGGCAATAATGGTCCAAGGCGCTGCATCGGTGCTGGTGCGCTCAAACATATCGGCCGCCGCATTTAAATATTCATTCCATTTTTCTCGATTGCGCCAGTCATCTTCGGTAATTTTAAAGCGTTTGTGTGGTGTTTTTTCCCGAGCATGAAAACGCTGTTCTTGCTCATCTTTACTGATCGATAACCAGATTTTAATAATAACCGTCTGACTGTCGATCAGATCTTTTTCAAAGCGGTTGATCTCATCGTAAGCGCGTTGCCATTCAAGTTCGTTGGCAAAATTTTCTACCCGCTCCACCAAAACGCGCCCATACCAACTACGGTCAAAGATTCGAATATCACTACAATTTTCAAGCTTGGTCCAAAACCGCCACAAATACGGATGACGTAATTCGTATTTCTCGGGTGCACTAATGGTAAAAATATCGTATTCGCGCGGATCGAGCCGTTTGACGATGCGTTTAATTGCCCCACCTTTACCCGCAGCATCCATGCCTTCAAATACCACCATCACATGACGCTCATCATAACGTAGCGCCTCAGCCACTCTGCGTGTCAGTTTTTTGAGTTTTTTCTTGTATTGATCATGCTCAAGCGCGTCTGACTCTGGATGTAGCAACAGGTCTGGTACAAGCGCCTGAGTCCAGTTGATTGTGCCCTGATCTGGATGTTCAGGCAAATCCTGCATGGCATGTAAGATCGATTCAGCAAAAAGCTGATCACGCTTGGTTTTGTCTTCGCCGTCAATCACAATCCAGTCATCGCTAAAGCGTTTTCGTAGCTTTTGGATATTGTCGTACTGCTTTTTATTGCGCCAGTCTAACCCGTGAAGTTTGTGCCAGCGCCGTTCTGAAACATCAATATCATCTAAGCGTTTTTGCAATGACTTCCAAGACAAGTCAAACCAGACCTTGACCACATCGACCTGATTATTTTTTAAATCCTGCTCAAATGCCTGCATATTTTTGACATAGGCATCAAATAAAGTATCGTCCAGTGGCTTGGACACATGCATGGCGGTACTCAGCAAATCACTGTACCAGTTACCAAACATCACCACGATCTGTCCCTCGCCCGGAATAAATGAAGCATACGGCTGCCAAAACGGTTGATTAACATTCAGCACATGCGGCGGATCTGCCTTGACACGTAAATAGCGCGGATCGACCCATTCACGAAGTTGTTTAACTGCTTCTCCTTTGCCTGCAAGTTCAATCCCACTGACCAGTACCAGCACGCTTTTTGCATTTTTTTCGCCCCAACTATTTTTCAGGGCGTACTGTGCCTCAATTAAATCTAAAGACAATCGATTGGGATTTTTGTGTTTATTTTCTACGAATGAATGAGGATGATTCATAGCCTTTCTCTATTTATTCTATCGTTTAGTTTGCTTTCATATTATTCTAGTTTAGCTGGCAATAAAACCTAGATAGATGATCTTGAATCATTTGATTGGATCACAAGACGATTAATTCTATTTATTTTCATATTAAAAATCAAAATCATAGTTTAAAAGAATTTTATAATAAGGCTATTTTTTCTATGTTTGGCTGAATGAATAGACTTAAATATTGAAAAAACTTTCCAAAAAAAAGCACACCCAAGTGTACTTTTTTAACCACTTCCGAAACAATAGTTAAAGTTATCAGTTAAGACGAATGAGTAGGATCAGACAGTGTCTGACAGCTCTCTCCTTTCCATGATAAACGCTCAGCTTTATATTTTTGATCAAAATCGATGCGAAGCTGACAACGCTGATAATGATTTGTATCAGGTAAACGAACATCTAATACATAGTTCCAAGTTTTTACACCAAAAAGACCTTCGCTAAATTGTGGATTGCCTAATAAATCTCTAATTTGATCTTTATCAAGACCAACATCTAAACGCCTAATATCATTTACGTCATAACGCAATACTTGTTTAAGATAACTTTTACTTAGATCAGGAAAAGTGATCTGTTCTTTGTTTGGCAATGGTTCAGCTGCTGTCACCGACATCATGAAGCCCAACATTATAGTGAACATAAACGTTCTTTTGATTTGCATAGCTTTTGTTCTCTTAAATATTTTTTCATAGAAGATAGAAGAGAGGTTGAGTATTTTCAACCTCTCGTTGAGCACCTATAAAATTAGTCAATTACACCACTAATACCAACGCGGAAACTTGTATCACCTTGTGAACCCGCAGCTACACCACCCGTAATTGCCCAACGGCCATTATCAGCAGTTCTTCTCAAAGTAGCACCTACCGCGTTTTCTCCGCCATGATATGCTGCACCAACTGCATAAGTGAGTTTTCCTGCGACAAATGGTGCTGCTTCTAATGCCATAGCAGATGCAATTCCTGCATTTGCTCTTTTCTCTACATCATCAATTCTTTGGTTGGTCGTATAGAATGCTTGTTGTAATTGATCTCCTAAATTCGTAATACGGTTACTCAACGATTTATCCGCATCGTTGAGTGCGCCAACAGCGTCACCAACATTATTATACGAGGCGTCACCTACTTTATAACTTGGCGCTACAAATCCACCATTATCGTATTTGGCACCGCCTCCTAATGAAGTTGCAATATATTGATTGGTCTTATTTAATTGTGCGCCATTTATTGCATCATTCGATGATGCAGTAATCGCACCATCAGCTACACCAGTTACCACACGATCACCAGCAGTACCTGATACATTTACGCGTGAACCGCCAGTATTTTTCGCAACGGTAATATCTGCATTAGCATTTTTTTGTTGGACTAAGCCCACTGTACCGTTATTAATATTATTTCTAATATCATTAATCTCAGTAGTATTAGTTGTAATTTGACTTTGTAAATTATCACGGACATCTGCAAGCTGACCACCATTCACAGCATCTTTTGAACCAACTGCTACATTACCATTTGCTACATTGTTAATTTTAGTGCCATTGATTCCTGCTAATGTGACAGAATCTTTATTAATCGAGCCATCAGCATTTTTGTCGTATTGCACGGCTGAATTGGACAATTGGCTGACATTTGAATTCACTGACGTGATCGCACTATC
This sequence comes from Acinetobacter sp. ACZLY 512, assembly GCF_023614015.1. NCBI lineage: Bacteria > Pseudomonadati > Pseudomonadota > Gammaproteobacteria > Moraxellales > Moraxellaceae > Acinetobacter > Acinetobacter sp. ACZLY 512. Next base: position 1,681 of record NZ_JAKIVI010000003.1, on the reverse strand, counting down.
TAACTGCGCTTTATTTACAGCATCGGCAGCATTCACACCGTTGGCAACACCGGTAATTTTTTGATTACCTGCATTAATTCCCTGCGTTGTCACACTTGCACCACCCGCAATGGTTAACCCCGTACTGCTAAGTTGAGTATTGCCTATGCTTACTCCAGTGTTGTTTATAACAGTATTACCCGTCGTTACACTATTAAGTACAATATCCTTGTTTAGATTAACTTTAATATTGCCTTCGTTATCTGTAGTACTGGTTTGAGCCACGCTCAGGTTCTCATCACCGACAAAGTTAACTTTTCCATTTGGCTTGATTTGCTTACTCGATGAAACATCATTATTTGCAGACAGTGTCCATCCCGCATTTGCAGCAGTATTAATACGACCAATCGCTCCGTCAATCGTCGCCTCACCTGTGCCACCAATATTACTCGTGGTCAATGCACCTGTCGTAGCATTGATTGATGTATTTCCACCGATAATGTTCTTCACATTATTCGCTGCACCGTACAACTGACTGCCGTTAATCGCATCGGTTGAATTGGCTGTAATTTGACCCGCATTTACATTGGTTAATGTCACTGGCGTCGTTGAACCAACACCACCTAATGTCACTTTATCTTTGATCGATGGATCATCATATTTTACTGCTGCATTGTCTGTTGCTTGCGCAGCTGTTTGAACTGCGTCTAACTGCGCTTTATTTACAGCGTCGGCAGCATTCACACCGTTGGCAACGCCAGTAATTTTTTGATTACCAGCATTAATTCCCTGTGTCGTCACACTTGCACCACCCGCAATGGTTAACCCCGTACTGCTAAGTTGAGTATTGCCTATGCTTACTCCAGCGTTGTTTATAACAGTATTACCCGTCGTTACGCTATTAAGTACAATATCCTTGTTTAGGTTAACTTTGATATTGCCTTCGTTATCCGTAGTACTGCTTTGAGCCACGCTCAGGTTCTCATCACCGACAAAGTTAACTTTTCCATTTGGCTTGATTTGCTTACTCGATGAAACATCATTATTTGCAGAAAGTGTCCATCCCGCATTTGCAGCAGTATTAATACGACCAATCGCTCCGTCAATCGTCGCCTCACCTGTGCCACCAATATTACTCGTGGTCAATGCACCTGTCGTAGCATTGATTGATGTATTTCCACCGATAATGTTCTTCACATTATTCGCTGCATCGTACAACTGACTGCCATTGATTGCTTCGGTTGATGCCGATGTCACTGCGCCAGCGGCAACACCACTAATTTTATTGGTTGTCTTGTCAAGAGTAATATTTCCAACGGTGACTTTGTCAAAGTTCACGTCGTCTTTGGTCGCAACGACATAGGTCTTGCTACCGTCTGTATTGGTCGTTGTTGTGACGCTGATATTCTTACCATCTTGAAGGCTTGTAGTCGCCGCAGCTTGGGCTTTATCTAACTGACCTTTATTGATTGCATCATTGGTGTTTATACCATCTGCAAGATTGCTGATCTTGTTATTACCTGCATTGATTCCCGCCCCAGTCACACTCACCGTCTTGGTCGAATCTGCTGGATTGGTGATTGTAAGTCCGTTGGTATCTAACTTACTGTTCCCCGTCGTTACCGTCGTGAATGTCGGGTTCGCAATCACGTTATAGCGATAGGTATTGGTTGCTGCATCATACTCTGCCGTGGTGTTTGTA